>JAJZFF010000607.1 GCA_021805485.1 Pseudomonadota bacterium | reverse complement strand
GGCTATCAGGGCGGCGAGCTGGTTCACCGCCGCCGGTTGCCGCAGATCGAGCGCCACGGATTCCTTGCCGCGGTTGAGCCAGGCGAAATAGGAGCTGCCGGCGGGCGTGGCCTCGTCGTAATAACGAGCGAAATCACCTTCCGGCCGCTCGATCTTGATCACCCGCGCCCCAGCATCGGCGAGGCGCGAGGTGCAGAACGGGGCGGCCACGGCCTGCTCGATGGCGATGACGAGCAGGCCTGCAAGCGGCAGATCGGCCATCAGTAGGACCTCGGCAGGCCGAGCACATGTTCGGCGAGGTAGGAGAGGATCAGGTTGGTCGAGACCGGCGCGACCTGGTAGAGCCTGGTTTCGCGGAACTTGCGCTCGACATCGTATTCCTCGGCAAAGCCGAAGCCGCCATGCGTCTGCACGCAGGCTTCCGCCGCCTCCCACGAGGCTTCGGCGGCGAGCATCTTGGCCATGTTGGCTTCCGCGCCGCAATCCTGCCCCGCCTCGAACAGGGTAGCGGCGCGGTGGACCATAAGTTCCGCCGCGCGCATCCGCGCATAGGCCTTGGCGATCGGGAACTGCACGCCCTGGTTCTGGCCGATCGGCCGTCCGAAGACGACACGCTCCTTTGCGTAGGCGGTCGCCTTCTCGATGAACCACTTGGCGTCGCCGACGCATTCGGCGCCGATCAGGATGCGCTCGGCATTCATGCCGGAGAGGATGTAGCGGAAGCCCCTGCCCTCCTCGCCGATCAGGTTTTCAGCCGGCACGCGGACATTGTCGAAAAACACCTCGGTGGTCGCGTGGTTCATCATCGTGCGGATCGGCCGGATGGTCAGGCCCGCCTGCCGCGCCTCGCGCATGTCAAGCAGGAAAACCGAAAGCCCGTCGGTGCGTTTCTGCGCCTGCTCGCGCGGCGTGGTGCGGGCGAGCAGCAGCATCAGGTCGGAATATTCAGCGCGCGATGTCCAGATCTTCTGGCCATTGACGACATAATGGCCACCCTCGCGCCGGGCCGTGGTGCGCAGCGCCGTGGTATCGGTGCCGCTGGTCGGCTCCGTCACGCCAAAGGCCTGCAAGCGCAGTTCGCCGCGGGCGATCTGCGGCAGGTAGCGCGCCTTCTGCGCCTCGCTGCCATGCCGCAGCAGCGCCCCCATGATATACATCTGCGCATGGCAGGCCGCGCCATTGCAGCCGGCACGCTGCACCTCTTCGAGGATCGCCGCGGCGGCGGACAGGCCGAGGCCGGAGCCGCCATAGTCCTCGGGGATCAGCGCGGCGAGCCAGCCGCCCTCCGCCAGGGCGCGGACGAAGGCTTCGGGATATTTCCCCTCACGGTCGAGTTCGCGCCAGTAGGCGCCGGGAAACCCGGCGCAGAGCCGCGCCACTTCGGCACGGATGGCGGCGTGCGGGTCGTCGCCGGAAACGGTGTCTGGGTTATCGGCGGCGCCGGCAGACAAACGGGTCAAATGCTTTCTCCACGGTGGGGCTATGCAGCGGGCGGCAAGATGAACCATGGTAGCGTGGTTTGAAAATAGCTTCGTCCGCTTCCATTTCCATCCTGTTGCCCACTGGTGCCGAACGTGATTCTTCGCCCGCCTTGCCGCTTCGGCCCTGCTACCGGATCCCGCGCGTGAGCCCGGGCGGGATTGCGCATCCGCTGGTCGCCGGACTCGACCTGACCGGCACGCTGGTCTTCGCAATGAGCGGGGCGGCGCGCGGCGTGCAGGAGCGGATGGACGTGTTCGGCGTGCTGGTGCTCGCCTATGTCACCGCGGTTTCGGGTGGCATCCTGCGCGACGTGATGATCGGCGCGGTGCCGCCCGAATCGGTCGCGAGCTGGCACAATCTCGCTTTGGCGCTGGCAGGCGGGCTGTTCGTGTTCGGCTGTTTCGGCCTGTTCGAGCGACTTTCGCATCCGGTGCTGTTCTTCGATGCGATCGGGCTCGGCGTGTTCGCGGTGGCCGGAACGCAAAAGGCGCTGGATTACGGGGTCGATTGGCCGATGGCGGCGATTCTCGGCATGGTCAGCGCGATCGGCGGCGGCATGGTACGCGACGTGCTGACCATGAGAGTGCCAACGGTACTTCATGCCGACATCTACGCCGTTGCCGCCCTAGCCGGCGCATTGGTGGTGGTGGCCGCCGCTGCCCTCGGCATCTCCCAACCGCTTGCCGCCTGGAGCGGGCTCGCGCTCTGCGTGTTTCTGCGAATGATGGCGATCTATCGGGGCTGGCGTCTGCCGGCAGCGCGCTGACGCCCGGCTCAGGATGCCGGGCGCTGCAACGTCTTTCGATAGGCCTCAGCCTCCCAACCGAGCAGGGCGGCCTCCTCGTCGGCGCTCAGCACGCTCAGAGGGGCGCCTGCCGGCACAAGGCGGGCGACATCGGCAATGCAGCGGGCCATCGCGCGGGCCGAGGCCGTGGCATCGCGTCGCAGCAGCGCGCCCGCGCCGGGCACGAGCACGAGCGGCGCACCGGACGCGACCTGCTCCGGCACACCGGGGCCGAGGAAGATGACATGGTCGGGGTAGAGCGAGCCGGCGCGGGCGACAGCGAGGCTTGCCGGATCGGCGCCAAGCGTGGCGACCTCGGGCGGCGCGGCTTCGTAGCCGGAACCTTCCGCGGCGCGTGCCAGGGCAGCGTCATCGGCGGGCGCGAGCGGGCGCGGCGTGGCGGCGAGCCGGGCTCGCACCGTCTCGATCAGCGCCACGGCACCCTCGACCGTTTCGGCGCCGACAGTCAGTCCGTGATTGCCGAACACATAGATGGCGTGGCCGGGACGCGCCATCACGCCATCGGCCAGCGGCTGGCCTGGGCGGACATAGGGGACGAAGCCCCAGTCGAGCCCCGAAAGCGCGCCGGCGAGCCGGGCTTCGGCATCGGCGCGCACGGCCGTCGCGATGGTCGCGACGCAATGGACGTGCAGCACCACCCGGTGCGGCATCATCGCGTGCATCGCCGTCTCGATCGAGGGGCGCAGCACGCCGCCGCCGATCAGGAAGCGTTTCGCATTCTCGACATCGCCACCCGCGCCATAGGCAGCGCGCAGCGCACCGAAATCGACCGGCACCATCACGTCCTGCCGGGCGGCATCGGCCAGCCACTGGCCGGAGGCCTTGATCCACATCGCCCCGCCGAGCTTGATCGAGGTGTTGCCGCCGGCGGCCTGCACCAGCAGCGGATCGGCGCCGATCCGGGCCGAGGCGGCGACGAGTTCGCCAAGCGCCGGATCGTTCCGGCCGGGTGCCGCGCTCATGCCGCCACCGAGGCGGCAAAGGCCTCGCGCTCGGCGGCGGTCATGTGCAGACCGTGCTTGGTGCGGCGATCCAGATAGTCGTCCGCCGCGCGCGCCCATTCGGCGCGACGCAGATAGTCGGCCTCGCATTCATAGAACAGCCCGCCGAAATGCCGGCCGAGGCCCGCCAGATCATGCGCCCCACCGATCACGTCGGCGGCGCGGGTGCCGTAGAGCCGCGCATAGTGATGGGCAAGAGCTTCGGGGAGGAAGGACTTCGCGCGCCGGAACTCCGCAAGGAAGCGGTCGAAATCGGCGCCCTCCATGTCGCCGCCCGGCAGCGGTGCCGCGCCGGTCCAGGGCGCCCGCATCGCGGGGAGGAATTTCTGCAGCCGCTCCAGCGCGTGTTCGGCCAGCTTGCGATAGGTCGTGATCTTGCCGCCAAAAACCGACAGCAGCGGCGCCTCGCCCGGCTGCTCGTCGATATCGAAGACATAGTCGCGCGTCACCGCCGAGGGATTCGCCGCCTTGTCGTCATATAGCGGGCGGATGCCGGAGAATTCGGCCACGATATCGTCTTCCGTGAGCGGTCGCTTCATGTAGCGGTTGACGGCGCGGAGCAGATAGGCGCGTTCCGCCGCATCGATCGCGACGTCTTCGGCGGCGCCTTCATAGGGAATGTCAGTCGTGCCGATCAGGCAAAGGTCATCCTCGTATGGATTGACGAAGATCACCCGCTTGTCGTCGTTCTGCAGGAGATAGGCCTGCGGACCGTCCCAGAACTTGCGGGCGACGATGTGGCTCCCCTTGACCAGGCGCACCTTCGCCAGCGTGTTCAGCCCGATCACGCCCTGCATGACTCCGGCAACCCAGGGGCCGGCCGCGTTGACGAGAACGCGGGATGTCACCGTTTCCGTCGCGCCATCGGCGGTGCGCAGGGTGACGTGCCAGACCCCGGCCTCGCGCCGGGCCGACGCGGCCGCGGTGCGCGGGCGCACGGCGGCGCCGTGTTCCGCGGCATCGAGCGCGTTCAGGACGACCAGCCGCGCATCATCGACCCAGCAATCGGAATATTCGAACGCCCTGGCGTAGTCCGCGCGGATCGGCGCACCCTCGGGCGCGCGGCGCAGGTCGAGCGCGCGGGTGCCGGGCAGCTTCTCGCGCCCGCCGAGATGATCGTAGAGAAACAGGCCGAGGCGGATCATCCACGCCGGGCGCTGCTCCGGGCTATGCGGCAGCACGAAGCGCATCGGCCAGACGATATGCGGCGCCGCGCGCAGCAGCACCTCGCGCTCGATCAGCGCCTCGCGCACCAGGCGGAACTCGTAGTATTCGAGATAGCGCAGCCCGCCATGCACGAGCTTGCCCGAGCGCGACGACGTGCCCTCGGCGAAATCGCCCTTCTCGCAGAGCAGGGTTTTCAGGCCGCGCCCGGCGGCATCGCGGGCGATGCCCGCGCCGTTGATGCCGCCGCCGATGACCAGAAGATCGTAGTCCGCATTCATGCGGCATCGGCTCCGGCGTCATCCTGCAGGCCATAGCCGGAGAACTGGGCCAGCGTTGCGTCGATGTCGGCGGCGCTGAGGATGTGCGGCTTGCCGAGCACGAGCGCGTGGTAATACTGCCGTGAAATCGTTTCGAGCTCGACCGCGCGCCACATCGCCTTGTCGAGATTTTCGCCGAGCACGATCATGCCGTGATTGGCGAGCAGGCAGCCCATGCGGCCTTCCAGCGCCTTCAGCGCATGCACCGAAAGTTCCTTGGTGCCGAACGTGGCATAGGGCGCGCAACGCACATCGACCCCGCCGAAAGCCGCGACCATGTAGTGGCAGGCTTCGATGTCGCGCCGGGCGATGGCGAGCGTGGTGGCGAAAGTGGGGTGACTATGGACGATCGCGTTCACTTCCGGCCGGGCGCGCATGATATCGAGATGGAAGCGCCATTCGGTCGAGGGTTTCAGCTTGCCCGTCCATGCGCCGTATTCGCCCTCGATCGGCATGGTGGCGATCATGTCCGGCTCGATCAGGTGATAGGGCGTGGCGGAGGGAGAGATCAGCATCGTATCGCCGTGACGGACGCTGATATTGCCGGACGTGCCCTGGTTGATGCC
>JAJZFF010000311.1 GCA_021805485.1 Pseudomonadota bacterium | reverse complement strand
GGAGCGGAACCCGGCGGCCTCGGCGGCGGCGGCGGAGCCGAAGAAGCGGACATTCTCGCGCCGCGGCGTGCGCGCCGGGCAGACCGGCCGGCAATAGATTCCGGTGGTGCGCACGCCGGTGAAGAAGCGCCCGTCGAACCGGGCGTCGCGCGTGGCGAGGGCGCGGTAGCAGGCATCGGGGTCGAGTTCCATGAACGCATCATGGCACGGCGCGACGCCGGATGCTCGCCGTTTTCGGACATGATGGCCCGGCGGACCGCCGTTTCCGGACGCCCCGGCCAGGACGCCCGGCCGGCCGCCTCAGTGCGACAGATGCGCGCTGTAGAAGTATTTGGCGTAGGTCGGGTTCGACGCCTCGGCCGTCGTGACCGTGATATTGGCGAGCCGCTTCGAGGCGGGCACCTGCGCGCTCTTTCCGGTCAGGATGTCATAGGCGTATTTCACGCCGAGGCGGCCTTCCTCGGCCGGGCGCTGGACGATCAGGGTGCTGATCACCCCCTGCTTGAGCAGCTTCACCTCGCCCGGCTCGGCGTCGTAGCCGACGACATCCACCTTGCCCTTCTTGCCGGCGGCGACCACCGCCTTGCCGACGCCCTCGCCGGAGAACACGTTGGTGGCGAAGATGCCCTTGAGGTGCGGATACTTGAGCAGCAGCAGCTGGGCTTCGGTGAAGGCCTTGGTCGGGCTGTCGTCATCGTATTCGATGGCGACGACCTTCATGCCCTTGTAGTGCTTCATCTGCGCGAGGAAGCCCTTCTGGCGCGCATCGGTCGTCGAGATGCCGGGCTTGACGTTGATCACCGCGACATCGCCCTTCCCGTGCGCGAAGCCGGCGATCGCCCGCGCCGCCGAGGCGCCGCCCTGGACGTTGTTCGAGGTGATCCGGCTTTTCAGGATCGCGGTATCGCTGATCGTGGTGTCGACCGAGATCACCGGAATGCCGGCGGCGATGAACTGCCTGATCGGGTTGATCAGCGCCTTCTCGTTGGTCGGCGCCACGAGCAGGGCGGCCGGGTGCTTGGCGAGCAGCGCCTGCAGCACCGGGATCTGCGTCTCCGGCGAGAAGCTGCTGCCGCCCTGCCAGATCAGGTGCAGGCCGAGCTTCTTCGCTTCCGCCGCCGCCCCATGCTGCATCGTGATGTAGAACGGATCGGTGGCGATGCCCGGCACCAGCGCGATCGTCTTGCCGCCCGCCCGGGCCGCGCCGCCGGCCAGCGCGAGGCCGCCGGCGATGCCGAGCGCCAGCGTGGCGCCGCGGCGGGAAATCCGTTGTCTGCGTGTTGTGGCCATGATGTCCTCCCCTTTGCCGCCGGGTTCGCGGCGGCCGTTTCCGGTCAGATCGACTCCAGCAGCCTGTCGCGAAGCTGGTCCATGGCGACGGCCAGGATCAGGATCGCGCCGACGGCCACCTGCTGCCAGAACGGCTGCACGCCGATCAGGATCAGCCCGGTGACCATGACCGTGATCACGAAGCCGCCGACCACGGTTCCAAGGATGGTGCCGCGACCGCCGAACAGGCTGGCGCCGCCGATGACGACGGCGGTGATCGCGTCGAGTTCGTCGTTCGCGCCGGCCTGGACCGAGGCCGAGGCGAAGCGCGCCATCACCATCAGCCCGGCGACGGCGGCGAGAAATCCCGCCAGCGTGTAGATCCTCACCAGATGCCGCCGCACGTCGATGCCCGCGCGCCCGGCACCCAGCGGGTTCGAGCCCACCGCGTAGGTCCGCAGCCCGAAGCGGGTCTGCGCCAGCACCACGGCGCAGATGATGCAGAACACCGCGGCGACCAGCACGGTGACCGGCATCCACCCGCCGATCGCGAAGGAGCCGGCGGTGCCGACGATGTCCGGAATCGTGCCGACATTGCGCCCGCCATTGAGCAGGTAGATCCCGCCGGTGCAGATCGACAGCATGCCGAGCGTGACGACGAAGGGGGTGAGCCGCAGCCGGGTGATCAGCGTGCCGTTCACCCAGCCGACCAGCGCGCCGCTCGCCAGTGCCGCGGCGATGCCGGCGGCGATGGTCTCGCCATTCGCCGCATGGGCGTGAATCAGCGCGCGCATGACCAGGCCGCCGACCATGCCGGAGAGGCCGAGAATGGCGCCGACCGAGAGATCGATGCCGCCGGTGATGATCACGAAGGTCTCGCCAAGCCCGAGCAGCAGGTATTCGACCGCGAATTGCGAGGTGGCGAGCCAGCTCGCGCGGCTGAAGAAATCCGGACTCGCGATCCCGAACACGGCGATGAGCGCGAGCAGGATGAACAGCGTCCAGATCTCGCCGTGCCGGGAGAGGAATTCGAGCAGCGCGCGAGAGCCGCCCCGCGCATCCGGCGCCACGACCGCCGCCTCCGCGCCGCGCGGCGGGTTCGACGGGCCGCTCACGGCGCGCTCCCCGCCGCATCCGCGCTCGCCAGGCCGGCGCCGGTGATGCAGGCGATCGTGTCCTCGATCGTCATCGACCGCGCGTCCCGGTCGGCCACCTTGCGGCCGCGGAACAGCACCACGATCCGGTCGCACAGCGCATGGACCTGCGGCATGTTGTGGCTGACCAGGATGACGGGAATGCCCTGGTCGCGCACGGCGGCGATGAGTTCGCCGACCTTGGCCTGCTGCTCGACGCCGAGGGCCGCGGTCGGTTCGTCCAGCAGCAGCAGGCGCGACCCCCAGATCAGCCCGCGCGCGACCGCGACGGCCTGGCGCTGGCCGCCGGACAGCGCGCGGCAGGGCGTGCGGACCGAGCCGATGCGGATGCCGGTGCGCCGCAATCCGCCGAGCGCGGTTTCCCGCATCGCCGCCTTGTCGAGAAAGCCGAGGCGCCCGAGCAGGCCGGGCCGCAGCCTTTCGCGGCCGAGAAAGACATTGGCCCAGATGTCGAGATCGAGGGCGAGGGCGAGATCCTGATACACCGCCTCGATCCCGGCGAGGCGGGCATCGAGCGCCGAGCCGAACTGCACCTCGCGCCCATCGACGGCGAGCCGCCCGGCGGAGGGACGGATCGCGCCGGCGATGATGTTGACGAGGGTGGACTTGCCGGCGCCGTTATCGCCCACGAGGCCGACGACTTCGCCCGGATGGATGTCGAGGCTGACATCGGTGAGGGCGCGGATATGACCGTAGGACTTGCCGATGCCCGACACCCGCAGCACCGGCGCTTCCGGGTTCGCGGCCGGCGCCGGCGGATGCGGATCGGGCGTGACCGGCAGTTCGGTTGGCATGGAGTGCGTCCCAAACGTTTCCCTGCCGTGACACTAGACTGGCTTGGGAGCATGTCAATCGACCGCGATCCGCACGATGTCGCGACAGCGTCGCGCCCGCGTCCGTTATTCATTCTATCATGTAGTGAGCTGGCGCGGCTTGCCGGCATCGCCGGTGTGCCACGGCCATGCCGGCAATGCGGAATTGCCCCGAACGATGGACCGGCCGATCTTCTCACGCCCGCGCCGACGCCCCGGCGGGCCATGCCGCCGGGGCGCGTGCGATCGGCCGCTGGCGGTCAGACCGCGAGGCGGAGACGCCCGACGCGCGGGCGCGCGAGGGTTTCGTAGATCTCGAGATAGTTCTCCGCCATCCGCCGCGCGGTGAAGCGGGCCTCGAACGTCGCGCGGATGCGGGACGGGGAGAGCTGGTGCACCCGGTCGAGCGCGGCGACCGCCTCCGCCTCGCTCTCGACGATGAAGCCGGTGACGCCATCCTCGACGATCTCGGGCACCGAGCCGTGCCGCCAGGCGATCACCGGCGTGCCGCAGGCCATGGCCTCGATCATCACCAGGCCGAAGGGTTCCGGCCAGTCGATCGGCATCAGCAGCGCGCGGGCACCGGAGAGAAATTCGGATTTTTCTCCCTCGCCGATTTCGCCGATCAGGCAGGCATCGGGGCCCAGCATCGGCTTGATCCCGGTTTCGAAATATTCCTCGTCGACACGGTCTACTTTCGCGGCGAGGCGCAGATCCATGCCGGCGGCGCGGGCGATGCGGATCGCGCGGTCGGGCCGCTTTTCGGGGCAGATGCGGCCGAGAAAGGCGACATAGTCGCGCGAACGCTCGCGCGGCGTCAGCAGGTCCTTCGGCAGGCCGTGCTGGACCGTGGCGACGAAATTCGCTTCCGGCAGCGGCTGGCGCTGGGAGTCGGAAATCGAGATCAGGTTCATCACCGGCAGCTCGTCGTAGACGGGGCCGAGTTCGGGCAGGTCGAGCCGGCCGTGCAGCGTGGTGACGAAGGGGGTGCGCTGACGCGCGAACAGCGAGGCCGGCCAGTAATCGTTATGGAAGTGCAACACGTCGAACTCGTGGGCCCGCCGGTAGACCCGTTCCATCAGCATGAAATGCGGCGCGAGCGTATCGCGGATGCCGGGGTCGAGCCGCAGCGCGCGCGGCCACACGGCGTCGAGTTCGGCGGCGGTTACCGAATCCCCGCTCGCGAACAGCGTGACGTCGTGACCCATCGCGACGAGTTCTTCCGTCAGGAAGGAGACGACACGTTCGGTGCCGCCATAGAATTTCGGCGGAACCGCTTCAGTCAGAGGTGCAATCTGGGCGATTTTCATGAGTGCCTGACTCCTCGCTGCTGGATTGTTTTTACGAGCGTTAGCAGGACGCCCCGATGTGGCAGTCATCGGGCGGTATTTGCCCAAATGCTGCCGCATTCGATGCCAAGGTAGGGACTGCCGGGGGCGCCGCCGGCTGGCGCTATTGCCGAAATGCCACATGAAGACAGGAAATTTGGCGGCGCCCCTCGATAAAGACCCGCACCGATGGAGCCCGAGACCATGCCGGATCACAAAAAGGCGATTGCAGAAGCGGAAGGAATCGAAAGCGCACCCCGCCGATCGCCGGCGCCGGAGGCATCGGCGCCGCTTGCCATTCCGCTCTCCGCACCGCCGGCATCGCGTCCGCAGCGCTTTCTGCTGCGGGCGATCCTGCGGCACGCGCCGGGACATGCGACGATCGTGCTTTCCGTCGTCGCCGCGGTCGCCTGTTCTGTGCTGTCGCAATATGCCGTGAAGAACCTGGTCGATGTGCTGACCGCCAATCAGCGCGGCGCGGTCTGGGGGGCTTTCATGCTCCTCGCCGGGCTGATCGCCGCGGACAATCTCGCATGGCGGATCGGCGGGTTCGTCGCGGCGCGCAGTTTCGTGGCGGTGACCGGGGAATTGCGGCGCGCGCTGTTCAACCACACGCTCGGCCATTCGCCCGGCTTCTTCGCCGACCGCCGGCCCGGCATGCTGGCCGGCCGCATCAGCGTCACCGGCAATGCGGTCTTCCGGCTCGAGAACCTGATGGTGTGGAACGTGCTGCCGCCGGCGCTGGCGGTCGTTCTCGCGATCGTGATGATCACCAGCGTCGATCCGGCGATGGG
>JAJZFF010000435.1 GCA_021805485.1 Pseudomonadota bacterium | reverse complement strand
CCGCAGGCCGAGCAGGCCGAACACGCCGAGTTCCGCCGCCCCGAGCAGCAGGGCCCGGCGGGTGAAGATCGGCCGCAACTGGCGTTCGCGCTTCATGCCCGCCTCAGGCCTGTTCCGGCGCGGCCGGACCGGCATGCGCGCGGGACAGCGGCACCGCCACCAGCGGATAGAACAGAATGCTGATCCCTGCCTCCATCAGCGCGGGCGTGATGGGCAGCAGCGTGAGATCGAGCGTCGCCCGGATCACCCATTCCAGTGCGACGACAATCGCGACGCAGGCGGCGAAGGCCAGCCAGACCAGCATGAAACCCTGCCTGAGCAGGAGGCGGCGGGACATTCCCACCGCCGCCTGTTCCAGCAGCAGCAGGACCGACCAGACGCCAAGCGGCACGTTGCCCAGCAGCCCGAGCAAAACGCCGATCAGCGCGACCACGGGCGCCGGCACCGCGCCAGGGCGATACAGCGTCCAGAAGAATACCGACGACATGACGAACCCGGCGCGCAGTTCCGCCTGGGCCGGCAGCAGCCCCGGCAAGGCCAGCAGCACCATCACCACGACGATCGCCGCGGTCGGCAGCATGTGGCGCGCCGCCCGGTCGAGCGCGCGCCAGAGTTCCATGAAGTCGATCATGGATGGACCCGCCTTCGGGTCACCGCGCCTTGGCGATCGTTGCGTTGGACGCCACATCGGTCGAGCCGCCGGTGCCGTACTCGAAAATGCGCAGGACCCGCAGACTGTCGAGCCGGGCAAACGGCACCACCTCCGGGTCGTTCCGTCCGGCGTAATGGACGATGCCGACCGGCAGCCCGTTCGGGAAAATGCCGCCGACGGCGCTGGTCAGCACGATCGCCCCCTCACGCGGCGGCTTTCCCGGCGTCCAGTACAGCAGCCGCGGCGACGCGGTATTCTGCCCGACCATGATCGCCCGCTCGCCGTCCCGTCCGATCGCGACGGGCACCTTGCTGTTCAGGTCGGTGATCAGCAGGACGCGGGCGGAACGCGACCCGGCCTCGATCACCCGGCCGACCACGCCGGCGCCGTCCATGGCCACCGCGTCGCGGACATCGCCGGGGTGGCGCGGCAGCGTCACCATCACCGAGCGCGCATAAAGCCCGCCGAGATCGGCGATGACGCGGGCGGTGAAGAAATTCGGCGTCGGCGTCGGCACATAGTGCAACTGGGATTTCAGCGCCTCGTTCTGCGCCTCCAGCGCCAGGGCGACCGCCCGCCACCGCCGCAACTCGTGATTCTGCACCCGCAGCGCCGCGTTGCGCGCCCGCAGATCGAACCAGGAGCCAACCGCGCCGCGATCGGTCTCGACCGCCCGGACAGGCGCGGCCGCGGCCCGATAGAGCGGCGCAAGCGCGTCATCGACCTGGGTGCGGAGGAACACGCCGAGACGGCGATCCGCCCGCCCGGCCAGAACCAACGCAAGCGACATCAACAGCATCACGGGAAGAGTCAGCCGCGAGACGGCTGTTCTGACAGGCATGGACAGCCGCAGCATGCGGCAAGCTCCGCTTAGCAAAGGGATACGATGCGGAACGTCTTACGCCAATCGCAGCCCGAGTCCAAGAACGGGTTTTCCCTTTCCCCGGGAATCACGAATTTTCGTCGGGTTTGTCCTCGCGTTTTTGCAGGTATTCGGCCAGCGCCCCGAGGACGAGCCCCGCGAAGACCAGCCTCGCCGGGTCACGCCGCAACAGCGCGGCGAGCACCGCCAACCCCTCGCGCACCACACCGGCCCGCGCCGCGGCGGCGAGCGGCCGCGGCCGGCTGCGCCAGGCATAGGTGCCGATCCCATACAGCACGGCGGCCAGCAGAACACAGGCTCCGGCGAACACGAGCGGCGCGTAAACCGGACCGATCGCCGCGGCCACCGCCTGTTCGGCGGCGACGAGCAGGAACACCAGCCCGATCAGCAGCACGACGATCGCGGCAACGCCGAGCCCGACCCTCAGGCCGAGCCGCCGCATGGTCGCGCCGTCGAAGAAGAGTTCGGTCAGGAAGCGCAGCACGTCAGCGCCCCGCCGGGGGCGGCACGCGGGTCACCGCGCGCGGCGCCGGCGAAACAGATGCGCCGCGACGAACCCGAGCCCGGCGGCGACGGCCAGCGCCGCCAGCGGCTTCTCGCGCACCGACTGTTCGATCCGCCCGGCCACCGCCCCGCCCTGCAGGCGCAGGTCGCGGCTCATCGCGTCGAGTTCCCGCTCGATCACCGCGAGCCGGCCATCGAGCGCGCCGCGCAGTTCCGTCAGCTTCTGCGGTCCGTCGCCGAAATCGTGCGCGGCCTCGCCGGCAAGGCGGCCCAGCCTGGTGCGCAGATCGTCGAACTCGTGCTGGAAGCGGCCGAATTCGCTTCCCAGCATGTCCGCCGCCTCTTTCCGCCTCGCATTCCAGTCCGCCATCCGGGCCTCCTTTCGCGCCATACAACGTGATTGATGATTCAGGAATGGGAAGCCACGCGGGGCGCTTCAAGCGGCTAGGCCGGACTCGTCCGGCCCCCGATAGGCAATCTCGATGCTCAATCTTTCATCATTCGGAAGTTTCGATTACATGATCGCGATGGCGTCTCCTCACCCCGACCTGCCCCGATCCCTCGCCGGGCTCTCGCTCCGCGACCTCGAATATGCCCAGGCCGTCGCCGAGCTTCGCCATTTCGGCCAGGCGGCGGAACGCTGCGGCGTGTCCCAGCCGGCCCTGTCCGAGCAGATCCGCAAGCTCGAGGCCATTCTCGGCGTCCCCCTGTTCGAGCGGACCCGCCGCCGGGTGACGCTGACCGCCGCCGGCGCCACGCTGCTGACCCAGATCGAACGGGTGATGGCCGAAGCGCGACATCTGCTCACCCTTTCGCATGAACAGCCGCAGGGGCTCGCCGGCACGGTCGGCCTCGGCGCGATCGAGACGCTCGGGCCCTATTACCTTCCTTTTGTGCTCCGGCTGCTGCGCGCGACGCGACCCGGGCTGTCGCTCCGCCTCACCGAGGGACGCACGTCGCGCCTGCTCGACCGCCTGTCCGAGGGCGCGCTCGACATGGTGCTGCTCGCCGCCCCCGTGCCACGCGGACATTTCAACGCCGTGCCGCTCTTTTTCGAACCGTTCCAGCTCGCGGCCCCGCCCGGCCACGCGCTCGCCGGACTGCGCCGGCTGATGCTCGACGACCTGCCGACGCAGGACCTCCTGTTGCTGGAAGAAGGCCATTGCCTGCGCGACCACGCGCTGTCGCTGTGCGACGCGAAGCCGGTGACGCGCCACGCCACCGGGCTTGAAACGCTATGGCAGATGATCGCCGCCGGCGAGGGCTATTCCCTGCTGCCGGAACTCGCCGTTTCGGCCCGCCCGGAACTGCGCGACCTCGTCGTCTGCCGCCGGCTCGACGACCCGAATGCGGGCCGCTCGATCGTGCTGGCCTGGCGTGCGTCGGATCCCCGCGAGACGGCCTTCCGCGATCTCGCCGCGCAGCTTGCCGCGAACCGGCCGCCCTGCACCCATGCCCCGGGGCACGGATGACGCACGCCCCGGCAGGTGCTACCGCCACCGCGATGATTCGCGCCTTCAAGTCCCGCACCCAGTCGCCCGCCATCCAGGCCAGGATCGGCGCGATGGTCGGCGGCGCGCTCGGCTTCAGCCTGCGGACGACGCGCTGGCGGATCGACGCCGATGCCTTCATCGGCGCGATTCGCGGCGGCGCGCCGGCGATCGTCGCCTGCTGGCACGAATGCCTGCCCTCGATGCCGGCGGCGATGCACGCCCTGCGCCGCCCGGCGGATGCGCCGACGGCCTACATGCTGGCGAGCCGCCACCGCGACGGCCAGCTCGTGGTCAACGCGCTGCGCCGCTTCGGGCTCGAGGCGATCTCGGCCTCCTCGTCGCGCGGCGGCGCGGCGGGACTGCTGGAACTCGCCCGGCTGGTGCGCGCGGGTCATCCGGTGGTGATCACGCCGGATGGCCCGCGTGGCCCGAGGCGGCGGGCGGCAGCGGGTGTCGCCCAGCTCGCGGCGCTGACCGGCGCGCCGGTCTTCTGCGCCGGTGCGGCCACCAGCCACGCCTTCCGGCTCGACAGCTGGGATTCGATGCGCCTGCCTTTGCCCTTCGGCCGCGGCGCGCTGGTCGCCTCGGCGCCGATCGCCGTCTCCCGGGACGACTGGGCAACCGCGCTGCCGCAGATCGAGGCCGAGATGAGCCGCACGCTGGACGAGGCGCTCGCGCGATGCCGGCAGGCCTGACCGCCTATCGCCTCGCCACCGCCGGCATCGCCCCGCTGCTGCCGTTCTGGCTGGCGCGGCGGGCGCGGCGCGGCAAGGAAATCGCCGCCCGCCTGCCGGAGCGCTACGGCATCGCCGGGCTGGCGCGGCCGCCGGGCCGGCTCGTCTGGGTCCATGCCGCCAGCATGGGCGAGACGATGTCCGCCCTCGGCATGATCGACGCCCTGGCCGACCGCGCAACCGTGCTGCTGACCACCGGCACCCGCACCGCCGCCGCCCTTGCCGAATCGCGGGCGCGGGCGCTGCACCAGTTCGTCCCGCTCGACGTCGCCGCCCATGCCACGCGCTTCCTCGACCATTGGCGGCCGGACGCGGCGGTGTTCCTCGAATCCGAGATCTGGCCGAACCTGCTCGCCGGGCTCGACGCGCGGCGCATCCCCCGCTTCCTGTTCAACGCCCGCCTCTCCGCCCGCAGCGCCGCGCGCTGGCGCCGCGCCCCCACCCTCGCCCGCGCCCTGTTCGGCGGGTTCCGGCTGATCGCCGCGCAATCGGCGCCGGATGCCGCTTCGCTGCGCGGCCTCGGCCTCACCCGCGTCGAGACCTGGGGCAACCTGAAATTCGCCGCCCCCGACCTGCCGGACGATCCCGCCGCCCGCGCCGCACTCGCCGCCGCCGCAGCCGGCCCGTTCATCCTCGCCGCCAGCACCCATCCGGGCGAGGATGCGCCGGTGATCGCCGCGCATCGCATTCTGCGCGAAACCCGGCCCGGCCTCGTCACCATCATCGCGCCGCGCCATCCCGAACGCGCCGACGCCATCGCCGGTCTCGCCGGCGATCTGCCCGTTTCCCGGCGCTCGCGCGGCGAGGCGCCCGCCGCCGGCGGGCTCTACATCGCCGACACGCTGGGCGAACTCGGCCTGTTCTACCGTCTCGCCGCCGTTTCCTTCATCGGCGGCTCGCTGGTCCCCATCGGCGGCCACAACATGATCGAGGCGGCGCAGCTCGGCTGCCCGGTGCTCACCGGCCCGCATCTGGCGAATTTCGCCGAAGCCGCCGCGACGCTGCGCGCGGCCGGCGCCCTCGCCGATCTGGCCGGGCCGGACGACCTCGCCCCCGCCATCGCCGCCCTGCTCGACGATCCCGCCCGCCACGCCGCGAT
>JAJZFF010000105.1 GCA_021805485.1 Pseudomonadota bacterium | reverse complement strand
TCACCGGCAACGGCGTGCTGAAATCGATCCGCCGGGTCGGCGGGAAGCAGGCGGTTCATGTGGCGATGGCCGGCGGCAGGACGCATGCGCCGGGCGGCCATGCAAGTTTCCTGCAGCAGCTCGTCGGGGGCGTCGGGCACTATAATCCGGGCCTTGGCGCCGGATCGGCCGGTGGCCTCGGCGGCGGGAGCGGTTTCTGATCCCATGATCGGTCGGCGCGGCGCGATGGCCGGAACCGGGAGCCTGGCGGCGCTGGCGATGGCCGGCGCCGCCCGCGCCTCGACGTCTGTTGTCCTTGGCACGGCGGGACCTGTCACGAGCCTGCCGCCAGGGTCGGAGGCCCCGCAACTGAACGACGTCGTCGCGCCGGGATTGAGGCGGGATGTGCTGATCCGCTGGGGCGATGCGGTGCTGCCATCCGCGCCGCCTTTCCGCCCGGGCGAGGTCACCCTTTCGGCTGCCGGCCAGCAATTCGGCTGGGACGCGATCATCGCCGGCCTGGTGAAAATGCCGCCGGCCGATGATGGCGTGCGCCGGCTACTGATGGTGGTCACCCACCCCGACGTTCAGATGCGCATGGCGTTTCCGCGCGGCCATGGCGCCGTGACGATCGCCGCCAAGATGCAGGGCGCCTCGGTGCTCAACCTCGCCGTGCAGAACGGTCGGTGGATGGTGGTCGCCGGCGGCTACCAGTCCCGCCGCATCACCGATGGCACGCTGTGCCGCATTGCCGGCCCGGCCGCCGCTTCGATCGGGCAGACGGTGCAGGGCGTGCTGGCGCCGTCCATCGGCTGCGTCACGCCCTGGAACACGGTGCTGATGCCCGAGGGCCATACCGCGGGCTGGATCAGGCGCCTTGCCGGTCATGCACCTGGTTTCGGCAGCCCGACCGTGGGCGCCGGCTTCGGCTGGGTGGTCGAACTCGACGCCGCGAATCCGATGTCCTTCCCGGTCAAGCGCACCGCCCTCGGCCGGCTGTCCCGTGCCGGCGTGGCCTGCGGCCTCGCCGCCGATGGCAGCGCCGTGGTCTTCATGAGCGAGGACGGGCCGATGGGACGGCTGTTCCGCTTCAAGGGCACCGCCCCGGCCGGCACCGGCGAGGGCGCGCTCGATGAGGGGACGCTATCGGTCGCGGTGATCAAGGGGTCGCGCATCGTCTGGCACGACCTGCCCGCCGGCCTGCCCTCGCTGACCGCAACCGCCTCGGCCGGCCGCCGGGGTTCCGGCTTCGATGCTCCTTCGGGCATGGCGATTGCCGCGGACGGCACGCTCTACCTCGCCTGCCGCGGCAATCCGGGGCGGGGGATCAGCCAGATCGATCCGCTCAACCCCCGAGCCGGCAACGGTGCCGGTCACCTGCTCGCCTTCGCCCCCGAGGGCGGCGACCCCGGCGCCCGCCGCTTTGCCGGCCGCGTGGTGCTGCTGGGCGGCAACCCGGCGCATGATTCCTCTTCACGCTACGCGCCGGGCTCAAAAGCCTGGCTGCGCGCGCCGTCGACCCTTGATTTCGACGGCAACGGCCGGCTCCTGATCGGCACCGACCAGCGCGGCGCTGTCACCGATACGGCGGACGGGCTGTTCGCCATGCACCCGCATGGCGACGGGCTCGATCTGCTCTACAGCGCGCCGGTGGGGGGGGCTGTGGGCGGAGCCGCGGCCGATCCGGCGGGAAAGACGCTGTTCACCGTCGCGCGGCATCCCGGCGCGACGCGCCAGGCCGATTTCGCCGATCCCGCGACGCGCTGGCCAACGGTGCGGCCCGGCATGCCGCCGCAGACCACGATGGTGTCGCTCGCCCCGGATTGAATCCGGCCCCGGCCGGCGTACCTGATGCGATGACGCTGACGAACATGACGAGGAGGGCAGGATGCTGAACACGACCGGAACGGTAAGGCTGAACGACCCGACGCTGCTGCGGGAAGCCAATTACATCAACGGAGAATGGGTCCAGGCTGACAGCGGCCGAACCCTTGATGTCCTGAACCCCGCGACGGGCGAACTCGTCGGCCGGGTGCCGGCGATGGGTGCTGCGGAAACCCGCCGCGCGATCGAGGCGGCCGGCCGCGCCCTGGCCGGCTGGCGGGCGATGCTGGCGAAGGATCGTGCCGCGATCCTTCGCCACCTCTACGAGCTGATGATGGCTAATCAGGACGATCTCGGCGCGATCATGACGGCCGAGCAGGGCAAGCCGCTGGCCGAGGCAAAAGGCGAGATCGCCTACGCCGCCGGCTTCATCGAATGGTTCGCCGAGGAGGGCAAGCGGATCTACGGCGACACGATTCCGCAGAACGCCCCCGGCCGGCGGATCATCGTGCAGAAACAGCCGATCGGCGTGTTCGCGGCAGTCACCCCGTGGAATTTCCCCTCCGCGATGATCACCCGCAAGGCCGGGCCGGGCTGGGCCGCCGGCTGCACCGGGGTGATCCGCCCGGCGAGCCAGACCCCGTTCTCGGCGCTCGCCCTTGCCGTCCTCGCCGAGCGCGCCGGCATGCCGGCCGGCGTGTGCAACATCATCACCGGGCCGTCGGCGCCTATGGGCGCCGAACTCACCGCCAACCCGATCGTGCGGAAATTCTCCTTCACCGGCAGCACCGAGGTTGGCGCGAAGCTGCTCGCCCAGTGCGCGCCGACGATCAAGAAGACGTCGATGGAACTTGGCGGCAACGCTCCCTTCATCGTCTTCGACGACGCCGATCTCGACGCCGCGGTAAAGGGCGCGATCGATTCGAAATTCCGCAATGCCGGACAGACCTGCGTCTGCGCGAACCGCATCCTGGTGCAGGACGGCGTGTTCGAGGCGTTTGCCGAAAAGCTGAAGGTCGCGGTCGAGGCGCTAAAGGTCGGCAACGGCATGGAAGCCGGCGTGACGCAGGGACCGCTGATCAACCGCGAGGCTGTCGAGAAGGTGGAGGCGCATATCGCCGATGCGGTCGCCGGCGGCGCGCGGATCGTTACCGGCGGCAGGCGCCATGAACGGGGCGGCAATTTCTTCACGCCGACCGTGATCGCCGACGTGAAGTGCGACGCGCTGATCTTCCGCGAGGAAACCTTCGGCCCGGTTGCCCCGCTGTTCCGCTTCAGGACCGAGGCGGAGGCGATCGCCATGGCGAACGACACCGAGTTCGGCCTCGCCAGCTATTTCTACGCCCGCGATGTGGGGCGCATCTTCCGCGTCGCCGAGGCGCTGGAATACGGCATCGTCGGCATCAACGAAGGCCTGATCTCGACCGAGGTTGCACCCTTCGGCGGCGTCAAGTCATCGGGTCTTGGGCGCGAGGGTTCGAAATACGGGATCGAGGACTATCTCGAGATCAAGTATCTGGCGCTCGGCGGCCTGGGCGGCTAAACCGGCGCTGCCAGGATGGGTGGCCGAGTGGTTTAAGGCAGCGGTCTTGAAAACCGCCATACGTGAAAGCGTATCGTGGGTTCGAATCCCACCCCATCCGCCAGTTTCGCTTTCACGCGATCTCAATCAGTCTCAACCATCTGAAATCTCTTCACTTTCCTCCGCGACGGTGTCCTAATCCGTCTCACGAGATACCCCTCAATCCCGGGGCGCTTCGGGGTCGGATGTGGGGTATGGGACAGGAGGCAGGGGGTATGCTCACCGACATCGCCGTCCGCAAGGCGCAGGTCCGAGACAAACCGTACAAGATGTTCGATTCCAATGGCTTGTTCCTGCTGGTCACGCCGGCCGGAGGCAAGCTCTGGCGGTTCCGCTACAAGATCGGCGGCAAGGAGAAGCTGCTCAGCATCGGCCCCTACCCCGAGGTGACCCTCGCCGCGGCGCGGGAGGCATGCGACGAGGCCCGGGCCGGGCTGCGCGCCGGCCGCGATCCCTCGCTGGTCCGCAAGCAGCTGCGCGCACAGGCCACCAATGACGACCGCAAGTTCTAGAAGGTCGCGCGACTGCCACGGGCACCGGAAATGTGGGAAAAGTTGTATGACAGGCGTTGTGGGCCGGCGATCATGGCCTTGCTTGCAGAACCATTCGCCGCCTTGCTCGAATATCGCCTCAGACTGTTTTGAACCCGAACCGTAAAATTCACTTACGGGGCTTGATTGGGTAGAATTCTGAAAAGACCCTGTGTTTGTATGGGCTTTTGACCACCTACTTTTGAGTTCGATTCGCAATTTCTATCGGACCAAACTTTGAAAAGACGCTGATTTTCTCAATGAATTTCACGCCCCCGCATGCAGTTCGACTTCGAATGAAGTAGGAAAAGTTGCGGGGTAGATAGAGGGGTATTTTTTCAGATATATTTCAATATAATTCAATATTATCAATATATTAAATACCATTTCTTGGCAGACACCCTCCGCCGCCCCACATCCAGCACTGTCCGGCACCATCCCATAAAGTCTTTGATTTCAGAGCGATAAGGCGGATTTCCGTCCGCCTCCGTCCACACCGATTTGCCCGAATCCAGAGTTTCCACGTGGGTAGATTTGTGGGTATGATTCAGGCATGGCCCGAGTCGTTAACAAGCTGTCGCCGCTCAAGGTCGCGAGGCTGACCACCCCCGGCCTGCATGGCGACGGCAACAATCTCTACCTGCAGATCGCCCCCTCCGGCGCGAAATCCTGGTCGTTCCGGTTCATGATCCGCGGCCGGGCGCGCGAGATGGGGCTCGGCCCCGTCGCCTTGATGTCCCTGGCCGAGGCCCGGATGCGCGCCATCGAGTGCCGACGCCTGCTGCTCGACGGGATCGACCCGATCGAGCACCGCCTCACACAGCGCGAGGCCCGGACCGTCCGCGGCAAGACCTTCGCCACCTGCGCCGAGGCCTATATCGAGGCGCACCAGGCCGGCTGGAGCAACGCCGAACACGCCGGGCAGTGGCGGGCGACGCTCGCAACCTATGCCTACCCGGCCTTCGGCGAGACACCGGTGGGCGCGATCGACCTCGATCTCGTGGTCAAGGCACTCAAGCCGATCTGGACCGACAAGCCGGAGACCGCGAGCCGCCTGCGCGGGCGGATCGAATCAATTCTCGACTACGCCACCACAAAGGGTTGGCGGCAGGGCGACAATCCGGCGCGGTGGAAAGGGTTGCTTGAGAACGTGCTGCCGGCCAAAGGACGGATTGCCCGGGTCGCGCATCACCCGGCGCTGAAATGGCGCGATCTGCCGTCATTCATGGCCGAACTGGCGCAGCAGGAGGGCGTGGCAGCGCTGGCGCTGGCATTCACCATCCTGACGGCAGTACGAACCGGCGAGGCCATCGGCGCCACGTGGGGCGAGATCGATCTCGGTGCAAAAATCTGGACGATCCCGGAGTGGCGGCTGAAGAAGCGGCAGGGCGATCATCGCGTGCCGCTGACCGATCCGGCGCTGGCGATCCTCGCCACTTTGCAGGCGGAGGTCGGAACGCCG
>JAJZFF010000424.1 GCA_021805485.1 Pseudomonadota bacterium | reverse complement strand
GGTGCGCCGCCTGGACATAGCGGGCGGGACCATTGGTGGCGTCGTTCTCGGCATCCATGATTGCCGCGACCGCGGCTCGGATATTCGACAGCGCCGCCTCGGCCCGTGCATGGTCCGAGGCGGGTGTCGCAGCGAGGCCGGAAGGCACCGCGAGGGCGGCAAGAACCGCCCCCGCAGCCAGAAAACGCAGAAGACCGCCTTTCGCCATCACTTCGACAGCGCGAACATGGTCAGCATGGTTCCCTTGTTGGTCTTCGGCATGTTGGGCAGTTCCTGGTTGCCCGCCTGACCGGATGCAACCGCGACGTATTCGGTCTTGCCCTGGGTGAAGGCGACCGGCGGCGCGATGATCGGGGAGCCGGTATCGTAGCTCCACAGCTTCTTGCCGGACGTCGCGTCATAGGCATCGAAATCGCCGTTCTCGAGGCCGGTGAAGACGAGGCCGGTCGAGGTCGAGAGAGCGCCGCCCGCCATCGGCAGTTTCGAGGGGTTACGCCACGCGAAGACGCCGGTATTCACGTCGATCGCGTTGAACTGCCCGGTGTTCGGCCCGACGAATTTCGGGAACGCGCCACCGAGATAGAACTGCCCGGCGATGTAGACCACGTTCTTCGTCGCCCGCCAGAAGCCGCACTCGTTCGAGCTTGGCAGGTAGATCATGTTGGTCTTCGGGTCGTAGCTGCCGCCGTTGTATTCGACGCCGCCATTGGTGTTCGGGCAGGCCACGTTGCCCTTCAGGCTTGGCTCCGTGTTCTGGTTGTACTGCATGCTGACGGCGAGGTGGTTCACCAGCTTGCCGGTCTGCGAGTTCAGCAGCCAGAAATTGCCGGCCTTGTCGCCGTCGGCCACGAGCGGCATCTCCTTGCCGTCCACCTTCCCGGTGAACAGGATCGGCGGCATCACCGGATCCCAGTCATGCGTGTCATGCGGGATGAACTGGTGGGCCCAGACCATCTTCGGCTTCGCGCCGGAGATGTTGATGGCGAGCAGGCTGTCGGAATAGAGGTTGGAACCCTTGCGCGCCGGGCCGTTGAAGTCCGGCTGCGGGTTGCCGGCATTGGCATAGAGGATGCCGGTCTTCGGGTCGAGCGCCATCATCGTCCACACGGCGCCGCCGCCGCGCTTCCAGGAGTCGCCGCTCCAGGTCTTGTTACCCTTCTGGCCCGGGCCCGGAATGGTTTCATACTTCCATTCGACCGCGCCATTGGCAGGGTTGATCGCCTGGATCGTGCCGATTCCACCCCAGTCGCCGTTCGAGATGCCGAGCAGCAGCACCGTCTTGCCGGTCTTCGGGTTGGTGTAGGGCAGCGGCTGCATCGTGTAGAACGAGTTCGCGGTGTCGGACACTTCCACCTTGTCGAACACCTTCTTGCCGGTGGTCGCGTTCAGCGCGATCAGGTGGCCGTCGAGCGTCGCAAGATAAACCTTGCCATCAAGCAGCGTGACACCACGATTGGCAGCGAAGGAAATGACGTGGGGATTGTCGGAGAACTGCCATTTCAGCTTTCCGGTCTTCACATCGATCGCGTAAACATGGTCGTGGGCGGAGGTGATATAGGCGGTGCCGTCCCAGACCACCGGCGCGGCCTCGATCGGCCCATTGTCCGAGATATGGAACGTCCAGACCGGCTTCAGCTGCGCAACGTTGGCCGGCGTGATCTGGCCGATATCGACATAACGGTTGTTGTCGTAATTCTTGGCACCGAGAATCCAGGTCGAGTTGCTGCTCGCCGTGCTGGTGTAATCCTTCGGCGTCGGCGTCGTGTTCGAGACGGCACCGGCATGGGCGATTCCCGCGATGCCAACGGCCATGGCCGCGGCCGCAACGCCGCCGGCGAGGCGGGCAAGGCCAGAGCGTGACTTCATTTGGTCGGTTCTCATGAACGTCTCCCCAGTTCGAAGTGAAGCTGCCTCAAGGGTACGAGGACACCATCGCACGCCCGTGGCTGCCTGATAACGCTATCATAGTCGCCAGAAGGATCAAGCTTTCGTGTGTGGCCCCAGGCGCGATGTTCCCAAACGGAGCAACATGACCAGCATGGACTGCCTTGGCTCGGCTGGCACAGGCGATATAGTCGGCTCATGATCAATCTGCTCGACCACCTCGCCGCCGCGCTTGGCCCCGGAGGGGTCATCATCGCCCCTGAAGACATCGCCCCCTTCGGCACGGACTGGCGCGGCCTCGTCAGCAACATGCCCCGCGCGGTTCTGCGGCCGCGCGACACGGCGGGTGTTGCGGCCGCGCTGCGACTTTGCGCGGCGGCCGGCGTTCCTGTCGTGCCCCAGGGCGGCAACACGTCGATGGTCGCAGGCGCCGTGCCGTCGCGGGACGGGGCGGAACTCGTGCTTTCGCTCTCGCGGATGAATGCCGTGCGCGCCATCGATGCCGCGGGGCTCACCATGGAAGTGGAGGCCGGGGTCACGCTCCGTGCGGCCCAGGACGCGGCGCGCGACGCAGGTGCCCTGCTGCCGCTTTCGATCGGCTCGGAAGGGTCCGCGCAGATCGGCGGTGTCATCTCGACCAACGCCGGCGGCAACAACACCCTGCGTTTCGGCAACGCCCGCGATCTCGTACTGGGGCTGGAGGTGGTACTGGCCGACGGCACGATCTGGAACGGACTGCGCCGGCTGCGGAAGGACAATACCGGCTATGCGCTGCGCCAGCTTTTCGCCGGCGCCGAAGGAACGCTCGGCATCGTCACCGCCGCCGTGCTGCGCCTCGCGCGGGCACCGCGCCAACGGCAGACCTGTTTCTGCGCGATCCCCAGCGTCGAGGCCGCGCTCGACCTGTTTGCCCGGTTCCGCGACGAAGACGAAGCCGCGCTCTACGCATTCGAATACATCTCCGGCGCCGCCATGGCCGTGAACCAGTCATACATGCCGGACTTCCGGCTCCCGCTCGAAACGGCTTCACCGCACTATGTGCTGCTCGAACTGGCGACGACCCGCAGACGCGATCCGCTGCGGGAGACGATGGAAGCCGTGCTGGCAGACGCGCTTGAAGCCGGTGTGATCACCGATGCAGCGATCGCCGAATCCGAGGCACAGCGGGCGGCGTTCTGGGCTATCCGCGAGCATCTTTCGGAGTCGCAGCGTCGGGCCGGCGCCTCGGTGAAGAACGATGTTTCAGTCCCGGTCGCGGCAGTACCGAGCCTGCTTGCACGCGCCGCAGCGATGCTCGGCGCCCGCCATCCCGGCGCCCGCATGGTTGCATTCGGACATATCGGCGATGGCAACATCCACCTGAACGCCCTGCAGCCCGAGGATGGCGACGCTGCAGCCTTCGCCGCGCGCGGCGAGGACCTGATGGAGGATGTGAATGCCATCGTCATGGAACTCGGCGGCAGCTTTTATGGCAACATCCACCTGAACGCCCTGCAGCCCGAGGATGGCGACGCTGCAGCCTTCGCCGCGCGCGGCGAGGACCTGATGGAGGATGTGAACGCCATCGTCATGGAACTCGGCGGCAGCTTTTCCGCCGAGCATGGCATCGGACAAATCAAGACCCACGCCTTCGGGCAACTGCGGTCAGCGGCCGAGCGGGAGATCATGCGCAGGATCCGCGCGGCGCTCGATCCGGCCGCAACGCTCAACCCCGGGAAACTGTTCTGACCGCGAGAGCGGTCAGAACCGGTAACGTGCCCGCATCCCGATCACGAAGTTGCGCCCTGGCGCCGGCTCGTAATAGGCGGCATTGCTCGCGGCGATCACGACCGCACCCACATAGGTCCGGTTGAAGAGATTGTTGATGCGAGCGAATTCATTGAACCGGATCGGCCCAAGGTTCTGCCGGAAACCCCCGGCGATGCCAGCGGTGAAGTAGCCCGCCGCGTAGGCCGAGTTCTGCGAGTCGACATACATCCGGCTCTGCCACTGACCATTCGCCTGGGCATAGAATCCGGTCGACGGATCATGCCAGTCCAGTTCGCCGTAGATCCGCTGATCCGGCACGCCGGGCAATGATCTGCCGGCGAACTGGTTGGCAAGGAAGTGCGCCTTCAGCAGCGAATAGGAGCCGTAGAGCTCGACATGGTGAGGCAGATACGTATCGAGGCTGACGTCGACGCCGTTGCGCGCCGTCTGCCCCTGGTTCGAATAAGCGGTACGGCCGTCGGTTCGAATAAGCGGTACGTCCGTCCTTCGAGGAAGACACCTCGATCTCGTTGTTGGTGTGAATGTGGAACACCGCGAGCTGGAGATAGGTATCCGCACCGATCAGGCTCTTGATCCCCGCCTCGAAGTTCTGGCTGGTCGTGGGGCGCAGGGCGGAATTGAACCCCGCGAGGCCGTTGGGCAGGTAAGCGAGCTGGTCGAGCGTCGGCGTTTCGAAACCCTCGCCATAGTCGGCGTAGAGATTGGTGGTCGGCGTCAGGTGATAGGTGGCGCCAGCAACGAAGCTCGTGTTTCCATAGCTGACCGATCCCGAGTCGTTGGTCAGCGTGCTGGTCACGTAATTGTCGGTCACGCTGTAATAATCGTTGCTGTGCCGAAGACCGACGACCAAAGTCGTGCGCTTGGCAACGTGGGCGTTCACCTGAGCATATTCGGCGACATTGCGGGCGACATCCTGCTCGTTGCGACGCAATGCGCCGATTGAGCCGAACTCGTTGACATAGCCCTTGCGGTGCTGCTGTTCGTAGCCGAAATCCACACCGGTGATGAGTGTGACCGGAACGCCGGCAACCTCGTCCCTGTGGGTCCAGGACGCGTCGATGCCACCGGATTTTCGGGCAAGATCCACCACGCCGCCGCCGGAAGCCGCGTAGCTGCCGGTAAAGGGCAGGAATTGCAGCACTGAGTGGGTCGCCTCGTAAACCACCACGCGGATGCTGTTCTGTGCGTTGAAGCGGTGTTTGAAGACGAGGCCGAACTGCAGGTGGCGCAGCACCTTGCGGGTCCCGAACGCATCGGCACCGGTGCCGGCCTGGCGCGGATTGGCATGATACTGCGCAGCAGTCAGGCCGCCCGGGTCTTCCGAATACGGTTCGTTCAGGCCGTCGATCAGCAGCGTGTAGCTGGTATTCGGGCTGACCTGCACACGGAATTTGCCATAAAACTGCTGGCGCCGCGCGGCACTATGCTGGCGGTATCCGCCAGTATAGAAATCCGACGCGTTCATCATGTAGTTGAACGAACCGTCGGATCCCCAGCGTGCGGTGCCGCCATAGGTCGCGCCGACGCGCCATCCGCCATAGGACGTCGCAATCACGCTGCCACCGACCGTGGGGCGGGTCGGGCCGTTCTTGCTGAAGACCTGGATCACTCCACCCGAGGCATTTCCGTACAGGACGGAGAACGGGCCGGTCAGAACCTCGATCCGGCTGATGTCGCCAAGGTCGATCACCTCGGAGTCGGTCGTTCCGTCCGGACCGGTCAGTGGCATTCCGTCGACGAGGATGCGGATA
>JAJZFF010000042.1 GCA_021805485.1 Pseudomonadota bacterium | reverse complement strand
CGACGCTGCGCGCCACCGACGAGAACGTGCCGGCGGCGCTTTCCGGCTGGCGGCCCACCGTCACGATCCAGGGGTCAGCCGGGCGCGTCGACGAGACCACGGAATCCGCGTTCAACACCACCAATCCGTTCACCGGCACGCCAACCCTGACGCGCAACAGCCTGACCGCGGCGCGCAACGACGCGACCGGGCAGATCACCGTCAACCAGTCGATCTTCGATGGCGGGCTGACCGCCGCCAAGCTGCATGAGGCAAAGAACGGTGTGTACGCTGCCAGGGCGCAACTGCTCTCGACGGAGCAGACCGTCTTCACCAAGGTGGTCAATGCGTATGTGACCGTCATCACCGACCGTCACCTGCTCGATCTCGACATCAACAACGAGAACGTCCTCGCCCAGCAGCTGCGCGCGGTGAAGGACCAGTTCAATGTCGGCGAGATCACCGAAACCTCGGTCGCGCAGGCCGAGGCCTCGCTCGCCGGGGCGCAGGAGCAGGTCGCGGTGGCCAAAGGCAACCTGCATATCGCCGACGAGAGCTTCCGCCAGCTTGTCGGCTCCTATCCGGCGCGGACGCTGGTGCCGCCGCAGCCGCTCGAACTGCCGGTGCGGGGCAAGACCCCCCTCGCCCACGCCGCGCTGCGCAACAATCCGGACGTGGTGGCCGCGCTGTTCACCATGGCGTCGAAGAAGGATTCGGTCGACGCCGCGGTGGCCGGGCTCGGACCGCAGCTCTCGCTCTCCGCCTCGGCCTTCGACGAGTCGAACCCGGGCGGGCCGCATTCGCGCACCACCGGCGGGCAGATCCTCGCCAACCTGACCATCCCGCTCTACCAGGGCGGCAAGCAATATGCCGCGATCCGCCAGGCACGGGACAATGTGCAGTATGCCTATTCGGCCGTGATCGACGCCCAGCGGACGGCGGTGCAGCAGGCGACGCAGGCGTGGGAGGGGCTGAAGGCCTCGAGGGCGGCGATCGTCAGCACCCGCGCGCAGATCAAGGCCGACGCGATCGCGCTCGACGGCACGGAGCGGCAGGAAATCGTCGGCACCCGCGACACGCTCGACGTGCTGAACGCGCAGCAGCTCCTGTTCAACGCGCAGACCACGCAGATCCAGAACATCGCCAACGAGGTCGAGCAATCCTATGCGATCGCCGCCGCGATCGGCCGGCTGACGGCGACCGATCTCGCCCTGCCGGTGACGCATTACGACGACCTCAAATACTATGATACCGTGAAGGATGCGCTGTTCGGCAATGGCGACGTCGCGTTCCGCAACGCCGGCATCGCCCCGGACGGCACCCTTCTCGCGCGGCCCAAAATGGCGCCAAGCGGCCCGACCGAACTGCATATCAAGCCCGAGGACACACACCCATGAGCGGAACGCCACCGGACTCCGCGGCCGAACCCTCGATGGACGAAATCCTTTCCTCCATCCGCCGCATCCTGAAAGATGACGATGCCGTCGCCATGCCGGCGCCGGACGCGCCCGAGGAGGCGGGGAAACCCGTGCTCGACCTCGATCCGTCGATGATCGTGGCGGAAGGGCGCGGCCCGGCGAAATCCGGCGGCGCGGCCGAGTTCGAGCAACCGGGCGCCGTCGCCTCGGCGCCGGCGCTGTCGCAGGCGACGCCGCCGGGCATGGCCACCGGGCAGGCGGTCGATGCGGCGGCGGTGTCGTTGCAGGATCCCGAACGCCTGGTCAGCGCCGAAGCCGCGGAGCGCGCCGCGAGCCATATCGACTCGCTGCGCCGCACGGTATCGGCGGATCGGGGGCTTTCGCTCGGCCGCGGCGATCTCACGATCGAGGATGTCGTCCGCTCGGAAGTGCGGCCGTTGCTCAAGGCCTGGCTCGATGCCCACCTGCCCAACCTCGTGGAGCGGATCGTCCGCGCCGAGATCGAGCGGCTGATCGGCGAGGACGGCCGCTAGGCCGCTGCTCCTGGACTTCGCGGGTGAATTTCAGGGGCAGCGAGGCCACTGAATCTTGATTTTTCCGGTCTCCCGGATCTGAAGTCCATCGGCTTTCAGAGTCGGGATACCGGGCCCGGCGGCCTTCCGTCTCTCCCGGGTTTCGCACATAGAGGCTTCATGCTGGACAAGAATTTCGATCCGGCCGCGTTCGAGGCGCGGCTCTACGGTCTCTGGGAACAGGCGGGAGCCTTTGCCGCCGACCCCTCGCGCGCGGCGGCGCCCTTCACCATCATGATCCCGCCGCCCAACGTGACGGGGAGCCTGCATGTCGGCCATGCGCTGACGATGACGTTGCAGGACGTGCTGATCCGCCACCACCGGATGAACGGGCGGGATGCGCTGTGGCAGCCGGGGACCGACCATGCCGGCATCGCCACCCAGCTGATGGTGGAGCGCGAACTCCAGCGCGAGGGCACGTCGCGCCAGGAAATCGGCCGCGACGCTTTTCTGGGGCGGGTGTGGACCTGGAAGGCCGAGCAGGGCGGCAACATCACTCGCCAGCTGCGCCGGCTCGGCGCCTCGCCGGACTGGTCGCGCGAGCGCTTCACCATGGACGAGGGGCTGTCGAAGGCGGTGCGGACCATCTTTGTCCGGCTGTTCAATGACGGGCTGATCTACCGCGCCAAGCGGCTGGTGAACTGGGACCCGGTGTTCCGCTCGGCGATTTCCGACCTCGAGGTCGAGATGCGCGAGGTGAAGGGGAATCTCTGGCACCTGCGCTATCCGGTCGAGGGCACCGGGCGGTGCATCACGGTGGCGACGACGCGGCCGGAGACGATGCTCGGCGATACCGCCGTGGCGGTGCACCCGACCGACGAACGCTATGCCGACCTGGTCGGCCGCACCGTGATCCTGCCGATCACCGGGCGGCGGATTCCGATCGTCGCCGACGAGCACTCCGACCCGGAGAAGGGATCGGGCGCGGTGAAGATCACGCCGGCGCATGATTTCAACGATTTCGGCGTGGGCCAGCGGCATGGGCTCGCGATGCCCTCGGTGCTGGACCGCGAGGCGCGGATCACCCTCGCCGAGATCCGCGCGGAGTGCGCGCCGCAGGACGCGGCGTTTCTGGACAGTCTCGACGGGCTCGACCGGTTCGAGGCGCGGCGGCGGATCGTGGCGCATCTGGAGGAGACCGGCGCGCTGGAAAAGATCGAGCCGCATGTTCACGCGGTGCCGCACGCCGACCGCTCGAACGCGGTGATCGAGCCGCTGCTGACCGAGCAGTGGTTCTGCAACGCCGAGGCGCTGGCGGGGCCGGCGATCGAGGCGGTGGAGGACGGCCGGGTGCAGTTCGTGCCGAAATCCTGGGAAAACACGTATTTCGCCTGGATGCGCAACATCGAGCCCTGGTGCATCTCGCGCCAGCTCTGGTGGGGGCACCGGATTCCGGCATGGTATGCGCCGGACGGGACCGTGTTCGTCGCGGAGACCGAGGACGCGGCGCGGGCTGAGGCCGCCGAGCATTTCGGCCATGCCGTCGACCTGCGGCAGGACGACGACGTGCTCGACACCTGGTTTTCCTCCGCCCTCTGGCCGTTCTCCACCCTCGGCTGGCCGGAGAACACGCCGGAACTGGACCGCTACTATCCGGGCGACGTGCTGGTGACCGGGTTCGACATCATCTTCTTCTGGGTGGCCCGGATGATCATGATGGGGCTCTACGCGATGGGCGACGTGCCGTTCCGCACGGTCATGATCAACGGGCTGGTGCGCGACGAGCGCGGCCAGAAGATGAGCAAGACCAAGGGCAACGTGATCGACCCGCTGGCGCTGATCGACCAGTTCGGAGCGGACGCGCTGCGCTATACGGTGATCGCGCAGAGCGGGGCGGGGCGGAACATCAAGCTCGGGCCGAACATGGTCGAGGCCAATCGCAGCTTCGTCACCAAGCTGTGGAACGCGGCGCGGTTCTGCGAAATGAACGCCTGCCGGCCGGATGCGGATTTCCGCCCGGAGGCGGCGGCGCTGCCGCTCTCGCGCTGGATTCTCGATGCGGCGAACCGCGCCGTTCTCGATGCGACCGAGGCGTTGGAGGGGTTCCGGCTCGCGGACTATGCGCTCACCTGCTACCGCTTCACCTGGGGCGACTTCTGCGACTGGTTCCTCGAACTGGCGAAGCCGGGGCTGGCCGGCGACGACGACGTCGCCCGCGAACTGCGCGCGGTGGCGGCGCATGTGCTCGGCATCCTGCTGCGGCTGCTGCATCCGGTGATTCCGTTCGTCACCGAGGCGCTGTGGGACGAGTTCGGCTATGGAGCGCCAGGCTCGCTGATCCGCGCCGCCTGGCCGGCGCCGGAAGCGGTGAGCGGAGCGGCGGAGGCGCGGGACGAGGTGTCGTGGGCGATCCGCGCGATTTCGGAAATCCGCGCCGTGCGCAGCGAGATGAACGTGCCGGCGGCGACGCGGATCGACCTGCTGATCCGCGATGCCGCGCCGGAAACCCTGGCGCGGGCGGCGCGCTGGCGCGAGGAGATCGGCCGGCTCGCCCGAGTGGAGACTCTGGCGCCGCTGGAGGGCGCGATGCCGCAGGGGGCAGCGCAGGCGATTCTGGACGAGGCGACGCTGGTGCTGCCGCTCGCCGGCATCATCGACCTTGCCGCCGAGCGCAAGCGCCTCGCCGCGACACGTGCGAAGACCGAGACCGAGGCCGGCAAGCTGCGCGGCAAGCTCGCCAACGAGGATTTCGTCCGCCGCGCCCCGGAAGATGTGATCGCCGAGAACCGCGAGCGGCTGGAAGCGGCCGAGGCGGAGATGGCGAGGCTGGACGCCGCCCTCGCCCGCATCGCATGATCGGAACATCAGTCTTGGCCGCATGACGGCCGCCGCACGGGGCGGCGGCGGGGCGGCGCAGGGAGACGCCGGATGAACCGTTCCGCCGCAACCATCGCCGTCATTCTCATCGTGCTTGGCGTGGTCATCGCCGTGCCGCTGCAACTGGCCATTCCCGGCGCCGTGGTGGCGCTGCTCGGCATCGTCTGCGGGCTGACGCTCAGGACAGCGAACGAGTGGGAGCGCGCGGTGGTGCTGCGGCTCGGCCGCTTCGCCGGCATTCGCGGGCCGGGCGTGTTCTTCATCATTCCCGTCATCGAGACGGTCTATGTGCTGGTCGATACCCGCAAGCAGAGCACGATCATCAGCGCCGAGAACACGCTGACGCTGGATGGCGTTTCGGTCGCGGTGGATTCGGTGCTGTTCTGGAAGGTGGAGGATGTGCGGCGGGTCGCGACCGAACTCACCGACTATCGGGCGATGATCGGCCAGGTGGCGCAGACCTCGCTGCGGGAGATCATCAGCGGGATGGTGCTGGGCGAGATTCTCGGCAACCGCGAGACGATGGATGCGAAGATCCGCGCCGCGATCGCCGCGAAGTCGCAGGATTGGGGGATCGGGGGGATCGCGGTGGAAATTCGCGACGTGCGGATTCCGGCCGAGCTGAACGACGCGATGAGCCGCAACGCGCAGGCGGAGAAGGAGAAGCAGGCGCGGGTGACGCTGGCGAGCTCGGAGGTGGCGATCGCGGAGCAGATCGTCCATGCCGGGGAGGTTTATGCCGCGAACCCGATGGCGCTGAAGATCCGGCAGATGAATCTCGTTTACGAGATGAACAAGGACCGGGGCGCGACGATCCTGCTGCCAACCGAACTGGCCGGGGCGATGACGGCGGTGCTGAAGGGGCTGACGCCGGAGGGCTGAGCCGGTAGGCTCAGGCCCCCGCCATCGTCATGCCCTCGATCCGCAGCGTCGGTGCGTCGGTGCCGCGGCGGAATTCGAGGTCGTTCGCCGGGGTGAGGTGGAGGAACATCTCGCGCAGGCTGCCGGCGACGGTAACCTCGGCGACCGGCTCGGCGAGCTGGCCGTCGCGGATCATGAAGCCGGCGGCGCCGCGCGAATAGTCGCCGGTGATGCCGTTCACGCCCATGCCGATCAGCTCGATGACATAGAGGCCGAGGCCGATATCGGCGATCAGCGCCTCGGGCGAAAGCGCGCCAGGCTGCATGTAGAGATTGCTCGGCGCCGGGGATGGCGGGCCGGACGTGCCGCGGGCGGCGTGGCCGGTGGTGGCGAGGCCGAGCTGGGCGGCGCTGCGGGAGTCGAGCAGCCAGGTGGTGAGCCGTCCATCCTCGATCAGGGCGCGGCGGGAGACGGGCTGGCCCTCACCGTCGAAACTGCGCGAGCGCAGTCCGCGGCGGCGCAGCGGATCGTCGATGATGGAGATGCCGGGGGCGAAGATCGCCTGGCCCATCGCATCCTTGAGGAAGCTGGTGCCGCGGGCGATGGACGCACCGTTGATCGCGCCGGCGAAATGGCCGAGCAGCGAGCCGGCGACGCGGGGGTGGTAGACCACCGGCAGTTTCGCGGTGGCGGGGCGGCGCGGGTCGAGCCGGCTGACCGCGCGCTCGGCCGCGGCGCGGCCGAGGCCGGCAGGGTCGGCGAGATCGGCACCGTGGACGGCGGCGGAATACTCATAGTCGCGCTGCATCGACACGCCCTCGCCGGCGATGGGCGAGACGGAGACGCCGTGACTGGAGCGGGAATAGGCGCCGGCGAAGCCGCGCGAGGTGGCCAGCGCGACGTGGCTGCGCGACCAGGAGGCGCCGGCGCCCTCGGAATTGGTGATGCCCTTGACCGCGAGCGCCGCCTCTTCCGCCGCGGCGGCGCGGGCGAGCAGCGCCTCGACGCCGGGTTCGGCCGGATCGTCCATGTCGAGTGGGGCGGAATCGGGCGGGGGCGGCGCGTCGGGGATAGTGGAGAAACGATCTTCGGGGACGACGCGGGCCATCGCCACCGCCTGTTCGGCGAGGCGGGCGAAGCCCTCGGGGTCGATCGCGCCGGAGGAGACGATGGCGCTGCGGCTTCCCACGAAGACGCGCAGGCCGACCGTGTCGCTTTCGGCGCGCTCGATCTCCTCGACCTTGCCGAGGCGGCGGCCGACGGAGAGCGAGGTGCCGGAACCCATCAGCGCGTCGGCGGCATCGGCGCCGGCGGCTTTCGCCTCGCCGAGCAGGGCTTCGAGCAGACCGAGCCGGTTCACGCCGCCAGCCTCTCGATGATTTTCGGCATCTGCGGCACGCGGCCGACCGGGCCGATCGCGGCCAGCGTGGGCTTGGAGCGGAAGATGCGGGTGGCGACATTTGTGATGTCGTCCACCGTCACGGCGTCGATTTTCGCGACGGTTTCCGCTGTCGGCACGATGCGGCCGAAGATCTGCCACTGGCGGGCGATCTGCTCGCAGCGGCTGCCGGTGCTCTCCAGCGACATCAGCAGCCCGGCCTTGACCTGGGCGCGGGCGCGGCGGAGTTCGGCCTCGGAGACGCTCTGGCGGACCTTGGCCAGCTCGCCGAGGGTGACAGGGACAAGTTCCGCCGCCTCGGCCTCGCCGGTGCCGGCATAGATGCCGAACAGCCCGGCATCGCGCGCCGGCAGGGCGAAGCTGTAGATCGAGTAGACGAGGCCCCGCTTCTCGCGGATTTCCTGGAACAGGCGCGAGGACATGCCGCCGCCGAGCAGCGTGGAGAGCAGCATCGCGGCATGGAAATCGGGATCGGCGTAGCCGACGGCCGGAAAGCCGAGAACGAGATGCGCCTGGTCGAGATCGCGCAGCTCGCGGTATTCGCCGCCGGCATAATCCGCCGGCAGCGGCTCGGCGCGGGTGGCGGCCGGCAGGTCGGCGAAGTGGTTCGCCACGAGATCGACCACACGGGCGTGCTCGAGATTGCCGGAAGCGGCGACGACGAGGTTCTCCGGCGTGTAATGCGCCTTCATGTAGCGGCGCAGCGCATCCGGCCCGATGCCGCGGATGATCTCCTCGGTGCCGAGGGTGGGCCAGCCCATCGGCTGGTCGGGATAGGCGGCGAGCTGGAAATGGTCGAAGACGATGTCGTCCGGCGTGTCGTTCGCTTGGCCGATTTCCTGCAGGATGACGCCGCGCTCGCGCTCGAATTCCGCCGGATCGAAGGTGGAATGGCAGAGAATGTCGCCGATGATGTCGATGCCGAGGGAGAGATCCTCCTTCAGCAGCTTGACGTAATAGGCGGTCTGCTCGCGCGAGGTATAGGCGTTGATATGGCCGCCGACATCCTCGATCGCCTCGGCGATGGCGGCCGCACTGCGGCGCTCGGTGCCCTTGAAGGCCATGTGTTCGAGGAAATGCGAGACGCCGTTCTCCGCCGCGGTTTCGTGGCGGGTGCCGACGCCGGCATAGGCGCCGAAGGAGACGGTCTCCACCCGGTCCATCCGCTCGGTCAGGATGGTCAGGCCGGAGTCGAGTTTCGTCACCTGCACTGTGTCACTCATGCATCGTTCCTGTGCGCGAAATGGCGGACCAGGGCCTCGACCTCGTCGAGGCTGTTGCCCGCGCGTACGAAATGTTCCTGACGGTCATATAGGTCGTCGAGACGCGGCGGCAGCCCCGGGCGGATGCCGATCGCGCGATGCATCGCCTCGGGGAACTTGGCGGGGTGCGCCGTCGCCGCCGCGATGACCGGCAGACCGACGGGGGCGGCAGCGCGGGCGGCGGCGATGCCGATCGCGGTGTGCGGATCGGCGACGTAGCCGGTTTCGGCGCGGATACGGGCGATTTCGGCGAGGGTCGCGGCATCGTCGAGGGCGAGACCGGCAAAGTCCCGCCGGACCGACTGCCAGACCTCGCGGGAGACCTTCATTGTCCCGCTCGCGCGGAAATCGGTCATGGTGCGGGCTGTCGCCGTCGCATCCCTGCCCAGCGCCTCGAACAGGAGGCGCTCGAAATTCGAGCTGACCTGGATGTCCATCGAGGGGGAGACGGTTTCGACCACGCCGGCCGTGCTCATGTCGTTGGCGGCGAGGAAGCGGGCGAGAATGTCGTTCGAATTGCTGCCGACGATGAAGCGCTCGATCGGCAGGCCCATCTGCCGCGCCGCCCAGGCGGCGAGGATGTTGCCGAAATTGCCGGTCGGCACCGAGACGGCGACCGGGCGGTCCGGCGCGCCGAGGGCGAGGGCGGCGGCGGCGAAATAGGGGATCTGGCCGGCGATGCGCGCCCAGTTGATCGAGTTCACCGCCGAGAGGCGCAGTTCGGTGCGGAAGGGCGCATCGGCGAACATCGCCTTGACCAGGTCCTGGCAGTCGTCGAAGGTGCCGGAAAGGGCGATGTTGAGGACGTTGCGGGCGTTGACCGTCGTCATCTGCCGGCGCTGGACCTCGGAGGTGCGGCCTTCGGGGTGGAGGATAGCGATGTCGACCCGCAGACGGTCGCGGCAGGCCTCGATCGCGGCGGAGCCGGTGTCGCCCGAGGTGGCGCCGACGATCGTCACCCGCTCGTCGCGGGCGGAGAGGACATGGTCGAACAGGCGGCCGGCGACCTGGAGGGCGAGATCCTTGAAGGCGAGGGTCGGGCCGTGAAAGAGTTCGAGCACGAAAAGCGAGGGTTCGAGCTGGACCAGCGGGACGACCGCCGCATGGTCGAAGCCGCGATAGGACGCGCGGGTGATGGCCTGGAGGTCGTCGAAGCCGATGGCGCCGCCGGTCATGAACGGTGCCATGACGCGGGCGGCCAACTCGGCATAGGGCAGGCCGCGCAGGGCGCGCCATTCCGCCGGGGAGAAGACCGGCCAGGTCTCGGGCACGAACAGCCCGCCATCCTCGGCCAGCCCGGCCAGCAGGACATCGTCGAATTCGCGGGACGGAGCCGCACCGCGGGTGGAGACGTAGCGCATCGGCAGGTCGTTCCTGGAAAGGCGTCAGCGTGCGGCGCCGCGCGCGGGGGCGGCGCCGCTGCGGATCAGGCGTTGGCGACGGTCTCGCCGTCGTCCTGCGCGCGGCGGGCCTGCCAGAGGCCGACGAAATCCACCGGGCCGAGCATCACCGGCGGGAAGCCGCCATCGCGGGTCACATCGGCGAGGATGTTGCGGGCGAAGGGAAAAAGCAGGCGCGGGCATTCGACGAGCAGCACCGGCTCGATCTGGTTGTCCGGAATGCCGGTCAGGGTGAACACGCCGGCATAGGACAGGTCGGCGATGAACACGGTGAGGTCCTTGCCGCCCTCGGCGCCGTTGCCGCTTTCGGCGGGTGCCGGATGGGTCGCTTCCGCACGGGTGGTCAGCGTCACCTCGTAGACATGGGCGTCGTCCTGCAGGCGCTGGACCTGAACGTCGAGATTGATGTTCACGGTCGGGGCCTGGCGGAGGAGCGTATAGATCGACGGCGCACCGGGAACCTCGAAGGACAGGTCCTTCGTATACTGGATGTTGAGCGTGAGCGGTGCGATCTGCGTTTCGGACATCGGTGGTGGCTCCATTTGACTGATGGCCCGCCTAGCACAAGGGCGCGTTTGGTGCCAGCATGGCGTGACAAGGAGCTTGCGCCATGACCAGGAGCGTGTTCATCGACGGCGAGGCCGGAACGACAGGCCTGCAGATAGTGGAGCGGCTGCGGCGGATGCCCGGCGTGGCGCTGCGCAGCCTCGAACCGGCGATGCGCAAGAACCCGTCGGCGCGCCGCGCGATGATGGAGATGGTCGATCTCGTGGTGCTGTGCCTGCCGGACGCGGCCGCGCGCGAGGCAGCCGCCATGGTCGAGGGGATGGGCAGCGCCGCGCCGCGCCTGCTGGACGCGAGCACGGCGCACCGGACCGCCCCCGGCTGGACCTATGGCTTCGCCGAACTGGCGCCGGGACAGGCGGCCGCCATCGCCGAGGCGCCGCGCGTCGCCAATCCCGGCTGCTACGCCACCGGCGCCATCGCCCTGCTGCGGCCGCTCGTCGATGCCGGGATGCTGCCGGAGGACCATCCGGTCGCGATCAACGCGGTGTCGGGCTATTCGGGCGGCGGCAAGGCGATGATCGCCGATCATGAAAGCGCCGGCGGCCCGCCCTTCGAGCTTTACGCGCTGTCGCTCAACCACAAGCACCTGCCGGAGATCGTCGCCCATGCCGGGCTGGCGCGGCGGCCGATCTTCGTCCCCTCGGTCGGGCATTTCCGCCAGGGCATGCTGGTCTCGATTCCGCTGCATCTCGACACCCTGCCCGGCCGGCCGACCGCGCGCGAGATCGGCTCGGCGCTGATGGACCGGTATGACGGCGGCGGGCAGCAGGTGGTGGTCCGCAAGACGCCCTGCGAGCAGCGGCTGGAGGCGGCGGCGGCCGAAGGTTCGGACCTGATGGAGCTGTTCGTGTTCGAAAACGAGGCCGAAAGCCAGGCGGTGCTGGTCGCGCGGCTCGACAACCTGGGCAAGGGCGCCTCGGGCGCGGCGGTGCAGAATATCGGGCTGATGCTCGGGCTGAACGCGAGCCGGGAGGTCTCCGCCGCGGCGCACGCCTGATCTTGACCCGCCGCACGGCGCCGCCCACGATGGGTGCCGAGAGGAGGGCAAACAGATGCGCCTTTTCATCGCCCTCGATCTGCCTTGGGAGATCAGGCAGACCTTGGCGGGCTTCGCCTTCAACCTGCAGGGCGCGCGCTGGGTGCCGGCGCAGAACATCCATTTGACGCTGCGCTTCATTGGCGAAACCGGCCGGATCGAGGCCGAGGAGATCGACCACGCGCTCGCCGCGATCCGCGCGCCGGGGTTTCCGCTCACCCTGGCCGGCGCGGGCTGGTTCGAGAAGGGCGGCCGGGTGACATCGCTGTGGATCGGGGTGGACCGCAATCCGGCGCTGCTGCACCTGCAGGCGAAGATCGAGACCGCGCTACGGCGGATCGGGCTGGCGCCGGAGCGGCGGCGCTATGCCCCGCACGTGACGCTGGCGCGGATGGACCTGCCGGTGGGCCCGCGCTTCGCGGAATTCGTGCAGAGCCACAATCTCTACCGCTCGCCGCCGATCGAGGTCGGGCACATGACGCTGTTCAGCTCGCAGCTCAGCGCCGACCACCCGGCCTATACGGCGGAGGTCGAATACCCGCTCGGCGCGGCAGCTTCGGAAGCGGGACTGCATGAGGACAAGGACGCCGAGGGCTGGCGGTAGGGCACCATCCGATCCTGTCGGATCGGACACGGAAACGGCCCGGATCGGGCGATCCGGGCCGTTCGGGGTCAGGCTGATGCCTGCGTTTACTTCATCGTGGGCATCACGAATTCGGCGCCGGCGCGGATGCCGGTGGGCCAGCGGGTCGTGATCGTCTTGAGCTTGGTGTAGAAGCGCACGCCTTCCGGCCCGTGCATGTGGTGGTCGCCGAACAGCGAGGCCTTCCAGCCGCCGAAGGAGTGGAACGCCATCGGCACCGGGATCGGCACATTGATGCCGACCATGCCGACCTGGATGCGGTGGGCGAATTCGCGGGCCGAATCGCCGTCGCGGGTGAAGATCGAGGTGCCGTTGCCGAATTCATGGGCGTTGATCATGCCCGCCGCCTCGTCGAAGCTGCCGGCGCGGACCACCGAGAGCACGGGGCCGAAGATTTCCTCGCGGTAGATCTTCATCTCCGGGGTGACGCGGTCGAACAGGGTGCCGCCGATGAAGAAGCCGTTCTCGTAGCCCTGGCGGCGGAAGTCGCGGCCATCGACGACGAGTTCGGCGCCGGCTGCAACACCCTCGTCGATATAGCCGCGCACCTTGTCGAGATGCTGGCGGGTGACGAGCGGACCCATTTCGGCCTCGGGGTCAGTGCCCGGGCCGATGCGCAGGTCGCGCACGCGGGGGGCGAGACGCTCGACCAGCGCATTGGCGGTTGCCTCACCGACTGGGACGGCGACCGAGATCGCCATGCAGCGCTCGCCGGCCGAGCCATAGGCCGCGCCCATCAGCGCATCGACCGCCTGGTCCATGTCCGCGTCCGGCATGATGATCATGTGGTTTTTCGCTCCGCCCAGCGCCTGCGCGCGCTTGCCGTGGCGGGCGGCGGTTTCGTAGATGTAGCGGGCGATCGGGGTGGAGCCGACGAAGCTGACGGCGGCGATGTCCGGATGGGTCAGCAGCGCGTCCACCGCGGTCTTGTCGCCATGCACGACGCTGAACACGCCATCCGGCAGGCCGGCTTCCTTCAGCCATTGCGCGAGCAGCAGGGCGGCCGAGGGATCGCGCTCGGAGGGCTTGAGGATGAAGCAGTTGCCGCAGGCCAGCGCGACGGGGAACATCCACATCGGCACCATCGCGGGGAAGTTGAACGGGGTGATGCCGGCGACAACGCCGAGCGGCTGGCGGATTGAGTGGCTGTCGATCCTGGTGCCGACATTCTCGGTGACCTCGCCCTTGAGCAGCATCGGGGCGGCGGTGGCGAACTCGACCACCTCGATGCCGCGCTGCACCTCGCCCTTCGCGTCCGAGATCACCTTGCCGTGCTCGGCGGAGATGACCGCGGCGAGATCGTCGATCCGCTCCTCAAGGATGTGCAGGAAGCGGTTGAGGATGCGCGCGCGGCGCAGCGGGGTGGTTTCGGACCAGCCGGGAAAGGCCCTGGCGGCGGCGGCGATGGCGGAAGCGATCTCGGCCTCGGAGGCGAGCGGAACCTGGGCGGCGACCTCGCCGGTAGCGGGGTTGTAGACCGGCGCGGTGCGGCCGCTCTGGCCCGGCACGAGGCGGCCCTCGATGAAATGCTGGATCTCGGTCGGCATGGAAATTCCTCCTCCGTCTGATGGGATGGCGGCGACGCTTTTCGCGCTTTGAATTCCGCATATCAACGCGCAGAATTGCGGTATCGATGTGCATGAAATAACGTTCGCCGCGATGAACTGGGACCGGATCAGGATTTTCCTCGCGGTGGCGCGGCACGGCCAGATTCTCGGCGCGGCGCGGCAGCTGCGGCTGAACCACGCGACGGTGGGGCGGCAGCTTTCGGCGCTGGAGGAGGAACTGGGCGCGAAGCTGTTCGAGCGGCATACCGGCGGCTGCACGCTGACCGGGGCGGGCGAGGCCCTGCTGCTCGCCGCCGAGCGGGCGGAGTCGGATTTCCTGCGCGTCGGCACGGCGCTCGCCGGAACGGCGGAAGACGTGGCGGGGGTGGTGCGCATCGGCGCGCCGGATGGACTCGGCAACTATTTCCTCGCCCGCGAACTCGGTGCGCTGGCGGCGCGGCACCCCGAACTGACCATTCAGCTCGTGCCGCTGCCGCGCACCTTCTCGCTGTCGCGGCGGGAGGCGGACCTCGTCATCACTCTGGAGCGGCCGAAACAGGGGCGGCTCGTGGTGCGCAAGCTCACCGACTACACATTGAGCGTCTATGCCGCCGCGTCCTATCTCGACCGGCACGGGCCGATCCGGCGGCAGGAGGATCTCGCCGGGCACCTGTTCGTCACCCATGTCGAGGAACTGGCCTACAGCCCGGCGCTCGACTACGCGGCGACGCTCGGGCGGATCATGCAGCGGCATTTCGAGTGCGGCAGCGTGGTCGGGCAGATGGAGGCTGTGCGGGCGGGGCATGGCATCGGCATCCTGCACGATTACGCGGCCGCCGGGTTTCCCGAACTGCGCCGCCTCGTGCCCGAACTGCGCTTTACCCGGAGCTACTGGCTGATCGCCCATCCCGACACGCACAAGACCAGGCGGGTGAGCGAGGTGGCCCGGCATATCGGCGAGCGGCTGGGCGCGGCGCGCGGGCGGTTCATTGCGCCCTGAGCGACCGCAAGCCCCCGCACCGATACATTCTACGTATGAATGATATGGAAACCGGGCATGTTCATCGAACCCGCACAAGGGCCCATCTGCACTCCTGTAAGCCGGCTGCTCCCTGCCGGCGGAAACTGACGGAATGGCCGAAGAGCCTTCCGCGACACGGAGAAGTGCAATGACGAAGACGATCAAGATCATGGCGGCGCTTGCGGGTTTCACGGTGATGACGGCGGGCACGGCGATGGCCGCCCAGCTCCCGCTGCAGAGCCAGCCGATCGCCGCGGAAGCGGCGCACAGCAACGGCGCCGTTTCGTTCGGCACCAGCGCAACCGCGGGCACGCCGGCCGGCGTGCAGACGCCGGTGACGACCTCCCCGGGCTTCACCCCGTTCATGGGCAACTGATGCCCTGACCCTTCGCGCCGGCTTCGGCCGGGCAGGGTAACGGAAGGCGGATGCGGCGATGTCGCATCCGCCTTCGCCGTTTGCGGGGCCAGCGGCGTTGATCCCGATCAATGCGGCGGGGCGGGGCGGCGTCCAGTATCGCGGCGTTACAAACATCGCACATCGCGAGGAGCCGCGACTTGCCGAAATTGCCGTCCCGACCGGTCCGCCTCGTTCTCGTGGCGATGCTGTTGCTTGCCGTCGCGGGCGGCGCCGCGCTGCTGCGCCTCGATCGCGGGCGGAAAAGCGACGTCCTGACATTCTATGGCAATGTCGATATCCGCGAGACGATGCCCGCCTTCGAGGTGAGCGGGCGGATCACGCGGATCATCGCGCATGAAGGCGCGCCGGTGCGAAAGGGCGAACTGCTCGCGACGCTGGACGACCGGAGCTACGCGGCGGCGCTCGCCCAGGCCGAGGCCGCCATGGCGAACCGGCAGGCGACGCTCGCGCGGATGCTGGCCGGCTCCCGCCCCGAGGAGATCACCCAGGCGAAGGCCACGATGGACGCCCTGAAAGCACAGGCCGACAACGATGGCAGGGTGTACCGCCGTCTTGAATCGCTGAGCCGGAAGAGCGCCGCCAGCCTGCAGGACCGGGACAACGCGCAGGCCGCCTTCCGCACGGCACGGGACCAGTATCAGGCCGCGCGGCAGACCTATATTCTCGCGGTGAAGGGACCGCGCGCCGAGGACATCGCCGCCGCGCGCGCGGCCTCGCGGGAAGCCGCCGCCGTCGTCGCCCTCGCCCGGCGCAACCTTGACGAGACGAAGCTGCATGCCCCGGCGAACGGCGTGATCGAGGACCGGATTCTGGAGCCGGGTGACATGGCCTCGCCGACGACGCCGGTCTTCACCATCGCCCTGCCCTCCCCGCTCTGGGTGCGCGCCTATGTGCCGGAGGCGGAACTCGGCAGGCTTCGTCCCGGCATGGCGGCTTCGGTGAGCACCGACAGTTTTCCGGGCACGCGCTATCGCGGCTGGATCGGGTTCATCTCGCCGACCGCCGAATTTACCCCGCGAACCATCGAAAGCCCGGAACTGCGCACCGCGCTGGTCTATCGGATACGGGTCTATGTCTGCGACCCGCGCGGGCAGTTGCGGCTTGGCATGCCGGCGACGGTGCGGCTCGACGAGGCGGCCCCGGCAACCGGGGCGACCGGCTGCTTGCCGGACCATGATGGCGGACGGTGACACGCCGGCTTTGCGCCTCGACCGGGTCTGCCGGCGGTTCAGCGGCGGCGGGCGGGAGATTGCGGCGGTGGACGAGGTCAGTGCCGTGGTGCCGCATGGCGGGGTGACCGGCCTGATCGGCGCCGACGGCGCGGGCAAGACCACGCTGATGCGGCTGATCGCCGGGCTGTTGCGCCCGGATCGCGGCGCGATCGAGGTGCTCGGCATCGATGTGCGGCGCGATCAGCTCGCGGTGCAGGCCAGCATCGGCTACATGCCGCAGCGCTTCGGGCTTTACGAGGACCTGACGGTCCGGGAGAATCTAGACCTCTACGCCGATTTGCAGGGCGTTGCGGTTTCGGAACGGCCCGCACGCTATGCCGAGCTGATGACGATGACCGGCCTCGCCCCCTTCACCGGGCGCATGGCGGGGCGGCTTTCGGGCGGGATGAAGCAGAAGCTTGGCCTGGCCTGCACGCTGGTGCATCCGCCGCGGTTGCTGCTGCTCGATGAGCCGACCGTTGGCGTCGATCCGGTCTCGCGGCGGGAATTATGGGAGATCATCGACCGGCTGACCACGCATGAGGGGGTGACGGTGCTGTTCAGCACCGCCTATCTGGACGAGGCGGCGCGCTGCCGCGCTGTGTTGCTCCTGCACGAGGGACGGCTGCTGGCGCACGGCCCGCCGGCGCAGTTCACCGCGCCGATGGCGGGACGGACCTTTCGCGTCGCCGCACCCGAGGGCGGACGGCGGCGGCTGCAGGCGACCCTTGCCACAGCACCGGGGGTGATCGACACCGTCATCGAGGGCAGTTTCGTGCGGGTGGTGAGCGATGCGGCGCCGTGGGGCGCGCCGCCGGGGATCGACGCCGCGCCGGTGGCGCCGCGCTTCGAGGACGGGTTCGTCGACGAACTGCTCCGCCTGCGCGGCGGGGCGGCAACGCCTTCGGCCACCTCCCCTGCCCCGCCGACGCCGCTCCCCGAGGCGGCAAAGACCGTCATCGCGGTGGAACGGCTGACGCGGCGGTTCGGCGATTTCACCGCGGTCGATGCCGTGAGTTTCGAGGTTCGCCGCGGCGAGATCTTCGGCCTGCTCGGCGCGAACGGGGCGGGAAAATCGACCACGTTCCGCATGTTGTGCGGCCTGCTGCCGCCGAGCGAGGGGCGGCTGGACGTCGCCGGCTATGACCTCAGGCGCGCGGCGGCGGCGGCGCGCGGGCGGATCGGCTACATGGCGCAGAAATTCTCGCTCTATGGCGACCTTAGCGTGGCGCAGAACCTGACCTTCTTCGCCAGCGCCTACGGGCTGCGCGGCGGGCGGCGGGCGGCGCGGATCGGCTGGGCGCTGGCGGAATTCGGGCTGGAGGCGATGCGCGGGGCCGCCGCGCGCGACCTGCCGCTCGGCTACAAGCAGCGCCTCGCCCTCGCCGCGTCGCTGATGCACGAGCCGGACATCCTGTTTCTCGACGAGCCGACCTCGGGTGTGGACCCGCTGGCGCGGCGGGAGTTCTGGCGGCGGATCAGCAGGCTCGCGGAAGCGGGGGTGACCGTGCTGGTCACCACCCATTTCATGGAAGAGGCCGAGTATTGCGACCGGCTGGTGATCATGGCGCAGGGGCGCATTCTCGCCGAGGGTACGCCGGCCTCGATCCGTGCCGGAGCGGCGAACGCGGCCCGGCCCGACCCGACGATGGAGGACGCGTTTATCGCCGTGATCGGGGCCGCACCCGAGGAGAAGGCCGCATGAATGGCGCGGCGCGGCGGCGAGTGCTGGGGCTGATGCGCAAGGAGTCGTTGCAGATCCTGCGCGACCCCTCCGCGCTCGCCATCGCCTTCCTGCTGCCGGCCATCCTGCTCTGGCTGTTCGGCTATGGCGTGACGCTCGATGCGCGGCGGGTGCCGCTCGGCATCGTGGTGGAGCAGCCGGGGGCGCTCGCCGCGAGCCTCGTCGCCGGGTTCGACCGCTCGCGCTATTTCGCGCCGCGCCGCTACCTGACCGGCCAGGCGGCCGAGCGGGCGATGGCGGCGCGGAAGGTGGACGGGATCGTCTGGCTGCGGTCCGATTTCGGCCGGCAGGCGCGCGGGCCGGCCGGCGCGCCGATCGGCGTCATCATCGATGGCGTCGATGCCAATACCGCGCGGCTGGTCGAGGGCTATGTCCAGCAGGTGTGGGCCGGATGGGTCGCGGCGGAGGCGGCGCGGCAGGGGGTGCGCGATCCGCTGCCGCTCGATGTCCGCCCGCGCGTGCGGTTCAACCCCTCGGTCAACAGCCGGCATTATCTGATCCCCGGCCTGATCGCGCTGATCATGACGCTGACCGGCGCGCTGCTGACGGCCCTCGTCATCGCCCGCGAATGGGAACGCGGGACGATGGAGGCGCTGATGGTGACGCCGGTGGCGTTGCGCGAAATCCTGATCGCGAAGCTCGTGCCCTATTTCGTGCTCGGAATGGGCGGGATGCTCGGCTCGGTCGCGATCGCGGTGTTTCTCTTCGGCGTGCCCCTGCACGGCTCGATCGTGGTGCTCAGCGCCTGCGCCGCGCTGTTCATGCTGGCCACGCTCGGCATGGGGCTGGTGATCTCGACGGTGGCGCGCAACCAGTTCGTCGCCGGGCAGATCGCGCTGATCACCACCTTCCTGCCGGCCTTCATCCTCTCGGGCTTCGTGTTCGACCTGCACAGCACGCCCGGCTTCGTCCAGGCGATCTCGCATGTGGTGGCGGCGCGATATTTCGTTGCGATTTTGCAATCCGTATTCCTGGCGGGCGATGTCTGGGCCGTCATCCTGCCGAACGCGGCGGCGCTCGTCGTGCTCGCGGCGATCTTCTCGGGCTGGCGCGGGCGCTGGCGCGCAAGCGGCTGGACTAGGCGGGATGGCGCGCATCATCGCCCTCATCATCAAGGAGCTGCAGGCGATCCTGCGCGACCGCAGGGGCCGCGTGGTGCTGTTCGCCGCGCCGCTGATCCAGCTGATGGTGTTCGGCTATGCCGCGACCTTCGACCTCAACCGCGTGCCGGTCGCGATCTACAACCAGGATGGCAGCCAGGCCTCGCGGGAACTGGTCGCGCGGTTTCTCGGCGCGCCCACCTTCGAACTGGCGGACACGCTGCACAGCGACCACCGGATCGACGCGCTGATCGATTCCCGCGCGGTGCAGATGGTGCTGGTGATCGGCCGGCACTTCACGCGCGACCTGCTGAGCGGGCGGGCGGCGCCCGTGCAGGTGATCGTGGACGGGCGGAATTCCAACACCGCGCTGATCATCGTGGGATATGCGAACACGATCCTCACCCGCTTCGGCGATGACTGGCGGGCGGCGCGGGGCGGGCGCGGACCGCCGGCGCATCTCGTGATGCGGGCGCGCTACAATCCGGCGCTGCGCTCGCAATGGTTCGTGGTGCCGGGCATCGTCGCACTGCTCACCCAGGTGGTGACCCTCGTGGTGATCGGGCTTTCGGTGGCGCGCGAGCGCGAGGCGGGAACCTTCGACCAGCTGCTGGTGACGCCGCTGACACAGCTCGACATCCTGATCGGCAAGAGCGTGCCGGGGCTGCTGATCGGCATGGTCGAGGCCACGGTGATCATTCTCGCGGCGGTGTTCTGGTTCCACGTGCCGCTGCGCGGGAACATCGTGGCTCTCTATGTCGGGCTGCTGCTGTTCGTCACCGCCGTGACCGGGGTGGGGCTCGCGATTTCGGCGGTGTCGGCCACACAGCAGCAGGCGCTGCTCGGCGCGTTCCTGTTCATGGTGCCCTCGGTGATCCTGTCGGGCTTCGCGACACCGATCGCCAACATGCCGCTCTGGGTGGAGCGGATCACGCTGGTCAACCCGCTGCGCTACATGCTGGTGATCGTGCGCGGCGCGTTTCTCCAAGGGGCGGGGTTCGGCACGCTCGCCGGCCAGTTCTGGCCGATGGCGGCGATCGGCGCGGTCAATCTCGGCCTCGCGGCCTGGCTGTTCCGCAAGCGCACGACATGATTTTGCGCCCGCGTGATGCGGGCGACATGATTTTCCGGCCGCATGATCCAGATCAAGGCGGATACGTTTTTTAACAGGCATTTCGGATACGCCTTTTGACGCCGGCCCGACGGCCCCGCGCGGGAGGATCACCAGCGAAGGGATTTCAGATTCATGTTTTGCTTTCAGTGTGAACAGACGATGCGCTCCGAGACGGGAGCAGCGGGTTGCGGCGGGCCGAAAGGCGTGTGCGGCAAGGACGAGGCGACCGCGGACCTGCAGGACGTGCTGATCCATCAGCTCAAGGGCATCGGCCAGTATGTGACGCGGCTGCAGGCACTCGGCCGCCGGGACGCCGAGGCGGACAGCTTCATTCTCTATGCGCTGTTCACCACGCTCACCAATGTGAATTTCAACCGGGCCCGCTTCGTTGAAATGATTGCCACGGCGGCGCGGCTGCGCGACCGGCTCCGCGACGCCTATGCGGAGGCGGCGAGCGAGGCGGGGCAGACCCCGGAGGCGCTGGGTGGCGCCGCCGCGTTCATTCCCGCGGATTCGCTGGTGGGCCTGCTGGCGCAGGCGAATGTCGCCAGCGTGCGCGCCGGCGCCGAGGCGGTCGGCGAGGACGTGATCGGCATGCGCGCCCTGCTGCTCTATGGCCTCAAGGGCGTTGCCGCTTACGCGCACCATGCCGAGGTGCTGGGCGAGACCCGCGAGGCGATCGCCGAC
>JAJZFF010000463.1 GCA_021805485.1 Pseudomonadota bacterium | reverse complement strand
GGCGACCAGCCACGCGCGCTCCTCGATCAGTTCGGCCTCGCGGGCGGTGTGGTCGCCGCCGCTGGCCATCTCGCGGCGGAGGATGCCGGTTTCGGTATCGATCAGGTCGATCCGGCGGCGGCGGTCCTCGATCGGGGCGGGTTCGGTCGCCTGGCTCATGCCGACGCGGGCGCAGGCGGTGTCGATCAGCGAGATCGCCTTGTCGGGAAGCTGGCGTGAGGGAATATAACGTGCCGACAGTCTGACGGCCTCGCTTACCGCCTCGTCGAGGATGCGGACCTTGTGGTGCTTCTCGAGCGTGCCGACGAGGCCCCGGATCATCGCGGTGGCCATCGCCTCGGACGGTTCCTCGACCTTGACCACCTGGAAGCGGCGGGTCAGGGCGGCGTCGCGCTCGAAATACTTCTTGTATTCGGCCCAGGTTGTCGCCGCGATGGTGCGCAGCTCGCCGCGGGCGAGGGCAGGCTTGAGCAGGTTGGCGGCGTCGTTCTGGCCGGCCTGGCCGCCGGCGCCGATCAGCGTGTGCGCCTCGTCGATGAACAGGATGATCGGTTTTGGCGAGGCCTTTACCTCGTCGATCACCGATTTCAGCCGGTTCTCGAATTCGCCCTTCATGCCCGCGCCGGCCTGGAGCAGCGCCATGTCGAGCGTGCGCAGAGTGACGTTCTTCAGCGCCTCCGGCACTTCACCCGCGGCAATCTTCAGGGCGATGCCCTCAACCACCGCGGTCTTGCCGACACCGGCCTCGCCGGTGAAGATCGGGTTGTTCTGGCGGCGGCGGGTGAGAATGTCGATCGCCTGGCGGATCTCGAAGTCGCGGCCGAGGATCGGGTCGATCCGGCCGGCGCGCGCGCGGGCGGTGAGATCCTCGGTGAACTGGTCCAGCGCCGCGGAGCCGCCGGGGCGGGGCGTGCCGTCATCTGTGCCGCCCGCGGCCGGCGCGCCGTCGGTCGCGCGGGTGGCGGTCTGCGCCTCGATGGAGTTCGCGGTGATGGCGTTGAAGTCGCGCTTCAGCGCGTCCGGCTGGATCTTGGCGAAATGGCTGGAGGCCTCGCGGGCGTGGCGGGCCAGGGTTTCATCGGCCAGCAGGGCCCAGAGCAGGTGCCCCGAGCGCGTGCGGCTCAGCCCGTGTTCGACGGACGCCAGCAGCCAGGCCTGTTTCGCGAGTTCGACGACTTCCGGCGACAGGGCCGGGGCGCGGGCGTTGCCGGTCTTCATCCGGTCGAGCGCGCGATTAAGATCGATCAAGAAACGACCGATGTCGATCTCGTAATGTCGAAGAATAAGCGGAATGTCGGTGTCGGTGCCATCGGCGAGCTTGAGCAGCCAATGTTCGATTTCGACATTGTAATGGCTTCGCGACAGGGTTAGGCCGGCGGCGGCCTCTAGGCTGCGGCGGCAGTGGTCGTCGAGGCGGGCGATCAGAGATTTGAGATCGATTGCAGCCATGACGCTCCCCGGCATTGTTCGGCACGGCAGGCCGTTTGTTGTGAATATAATCGGATAATTGCCAATCGTATGGTGGATCCGCTGTTGTGTCCAGTTGGGGAAGGGTGCATGTCAACGATTGTATGACCTTTGTCACAGTGGAGCCCTGCGGTCATGATTCTCGACATCGACGCCTTGCTTGCCCCGATTGAGGGTGATTCGCCGGTCGGGCAGGATTTGCGTGCCGACTACGCCGCGGGCTCTATTTATTATCGCTTGCGCGATGCGCGTTCGGACGCGCGCGCGGCCGAACGCGCGGCGGACTCAGATCCGACGCTCGAGGCTGACGCCGGACAGCATTGGCGCAGCATTCTGCAACTGGCGCAAACCGCGCTCGGCAAGTCGCACGACCTGGAGGTTGCCGCCTGGATGACCGAGGCGTTGGTGCGCGAGAACGGGCTTGCCGGTCTTGCCGAGGGGGCGCGGCTGATGACCGGCCTGGTCCAAGGGTTCTGGGACGCGCTTTACCCGTTGCCTGACGAGGATGGCATGGAAACGCGAGTCGCGCCCGTCGCCGGCCTGAACGGGACGGGAAGCGATGGCACGCTGATCCAGCCGCTGCGCAAGCTGGCACTGTTCAACGCCGCTGACGGGTCGCCAGTGCCCGTCTTTTTGTATCTTCAGTCGGAGGAGACGGCAGGACTCGGCGACGAGAAGCGCAAGGCGGCGCGGCTTGCCGCCGGCGTGCCGGCCTTCGCACAGCTGGAGGCCCAGGCGCGGGCGGCGGGTACGGGTCATTTCACCGCGCTCGCGCGCGGCGCGGCGGCCGCACTCGAGGCCTGGCAGGCGATGGGGGGAGCCTTTGACGCTGTGGCCGGGTATGACGCGCCGCCAACCTCCCGGGTGCGGGAGGTGCTGGAGCAGATCATCGCGATTTCACAACGATATGCGCCCGGCGCGCTGGCCGCGCCCGGCGGCGCGGCGGAGGATGCTGACGCGGCTGCAGGGGCGGAGGCGGCCGGGGCCGAGGATGGCGCGGCCGCAGACGGCCCGGCGCCGACTCAGGCCGCGAAGAAGCCCTATACCCGTGAGGATGCGCTGCGCCAGCTTGGCGAGATCGCCGAATTCTTCCGCCGCACCGAACCGCAATCGCCGATCGCGTTGACCATCGACGAGGCGATCCGCCGCGCCCGGCTCACCTGGCCGGAACTGATCGAGGATATCTTGGCCGACGCCGGCGTACGCCAGGCGATGCTGACGGCGCTCGGCATCAAGCCGCCGACGGGCTGACCGGGGCGAGGCGGGCGCCGTTCAGCGATTACCCGGCGCCGAGATCTCGGTCGCCAACCGGAACGAGGCCGCAATGTCGTCCAGCTGGTATTGCGGCTGGAGGTGGATGACGCATCCGAACGAGCCTGGCTTCGCAGGCAGTTCGCGTACCTGGACCGATGCGTCGAGCAGAGGGTAACGCGCCCGTGTTTCCGGACCCGCATCGCGGTTGCTGTTGGTGAAGCGGCGCAGCCAGTCGCCGAGCGTGCGCTCGATTTCCGCCGCGGTGCGAAAGGCGCCCGTCATGTCGCGGCCCATGACCTTGAGGAAATGGGCGAAGCGCGAGACGCAGATCATCGTGTTGAACTGAGCGGACAGGCGGGCATTGGCATCCGCGGCCTCGGCGTTAGGCCCGCCGAAGCGGCGCGGCATCTGCAGGCTGCGGGCGGCGCCGATCACCGTTTCGCCACCGTAGCCAAGAGGAGTGAGCGGCATGAGCCCGGCATCGATCAGACCGCGTTCCTGCCGGTCGGTCAGGGCGATTTCCAGTTCGAACCGGCCAAGCCCGTCATACGGGTCGGCGGAGAAGACCGCTGCGGTGCCGGCGGTGAACAGGCCGCCACCGGGCCTGTCCTCGAGATAGCCGCGCATGTCCGCCGGCCATTCATAGGTTGCCATCGCACGGGCAACGACGAAGGCCACTGCGTAGCCAGGAGCGAACCAGACCATGTCTTCGCTGTCCTCGATCCGCTCGCAATAGGGAAAGAGGCTGGGGGCGCCTGGTGCGTCGGTCCATGGGCCGCGCGCACGAAGACGCGGCAAAGCGAGCCCGATGAAGCGCATGTCGTCACGAAGGCCGAGATTGCGGAAACGGCGATATTCCAGTCCTCTGAACAGACTCGCCGGATCGGCCACGCCCGAAAGTTCCTCCATCCGGTCAACGCCGAAGAGTGTCGGTGAGGCGCTGAAAATCATCGGGGCGAAGGATGCCGCGGCGACAGCGGAAAGCGCAGCCAGTGCCGAAACGTCGTCGCTCGGTGAGTCGGCCGATGGGCGATGGCGGATCATGTAGTCCATCACCAGAAGACCATAGGGCTCACCGCCGGGCGTGCCGAATTCGTCTTCGTAGATGCGTCGGAATGTCTCGCTCTGATCGAATTCCGGCGCGCGTTCGAGGTCGCGGCAGATTTCACTCCAGGTTGCGTGCAGCACGCGCAGCTTGATCGTCCTGCCAGGTTCGATATGCGAAGTCAGCCAGAACAGGCCGCGCCAGCTGCCTTCGAGCCGGGTCAGGCGCGGATGGTGCAGGATAGTGTCGAGTTGATCCGAAAGGAGCGCATCAATGGCGGCGATGTCCCGATCGATCCGGGCGGCGAGCGCCTTGGGGTTGCGGAGAAGCTCGAGCACGGCCGCTTTGCCGAACCAGGCTTGCAGGGCCTGGCCCGGCCGCGCCACGAGGAAGGAGGCGAGTTCCGAAGCTGCGCCAAAGTGGCGCTCGCCAATAAAAAGACCGGCGAGAACCGCCTCTCGCAGCATTGCGGAACTCGTCTGCAGTTCAGGCCTTCTGCGGAATCCGCGCGACCATGCGCATCGAGGTGGTCAGTTCCTCCATCTGCAGCCAGGGACGCAGATAGGCCACCGCGTTGTAGGAACCGGGCTTGCCGGGGATTTCCTTCACCTCGACCTTGGCCTCGCGCAGCGGATACTGGGCCTTCATTTGCTGCCCGGCATCCGGATTGGCGTTGACATAGTTGCCGATCCAGCGGTTCAGCCAGTTCTCGCAGTCCTTCGCCTCCATGAAGGAACCGATCTTGTCGCGCGCCATCACCTTGAGGAAATGCGCGAAACGGGACGAGGCCATGATGTAGGGCAGGCGGGCAGAGATCGCGGCGTTCGCGGTGGCGTCCGGCCGGTCGTATTTCTTCGGCTTCTGTACCGACTGGGCGCCGAAGAACACGGCATAGTCGGTGTTCTTGTAGTGGCAGAGCGGTAGGAAGCCGAGATTGGACAGTTCGAACTCGCGCCGGTCGGTGATGCCGATCTCGGTCGGGCATTTCGCGTCGGTGTCGCCGTCATCGGACTGGAAGACGTGGAAGGGCAGGTTTTCGACCTTGCCGCCGCCCTCGGCACCGCGGATCGCGACGCAGAAACCCGAGGAGGCGAAGCTTGCGGTCAGGCGCTCGCCCATCATGTAGGCCGCGTTCATCCAGCAATAGTCGTGATGGTCCATCGACCGGGCGGCGCCGCTCGCATCGAACGGGGCTTCCTCGTAATTGAAGCTCTCCACCGGCGCGGTGCTGGCGCCGTAGGGGACGCGGGCAAGGGTGCGCGGCATGACCAGCGAGACGAAGCGCGCATCCTCGGTTTCGCGGAAGCCGCGCCATTTCGCGTATTCGGCGGTATCGAAGATCTTGGCGAGGTCGCGCGGCTTGGACAGTTCCGTCCAGTCCTCGAAGCCGAACATGCCGGCGCCAGCGGCGGAGATGAACGGTGCGAAGGCCGCTGCCGCGACGTTGGAGACGAGGCGCAGGGTCTCGATGTCGTCCGGGTGGTTCGACCATTCGTAGTCGCCGATCAGCGCGCCATAGGGCTCGCCGCCGGGGGTGCCGAACTCGTTCTCATAGATCTTCTTGAAGAGCTGGCTCTGGTCGAACTCGACGGCCTTGGTGAGATCCTTGTTCAGATCCCGCTTCGACATGTTGATGACCTTGAGCTTGAGCGACGTGCCCGTC
>JAJZFF010000631.1 GCA_021805485.1 Pseudomonadota bacterium | reverse complement strand
GGCCTGCCCGATCTCGTCGCCGCCCTGCGCGCGGCGCCGCGCGCCGAAATCCCGGCGCTGATCGAAGGCTGGCTCGATGCGAGCGACGTCTCGACGCGGATCGCCCTGATCAAGCTGATCACCGGCGGCCTGCGCGTCGGCGCCTCGCTGCGGTTGGCGAAACTCGCCCTGGCCCGGCAATTCGCCGTCGAGGCCGACGAGATCGAGGAGGTCTGGCACGGGCTGGAGGCGCCCTACACCGCGCTGTTCGACTGGCTGGAAGGCCGCGCCCCGCGCCCCGCGCCCGGTGCGGCCCCCGTCTTCCGCCCGCCGATGCTGGCCCACCCGATCGAGGCGGCCGACCTCGCGACACTCGACTGGTCCGCCCATCGCGCCGAATGGAAATGGGACGGCATCCGCGTCCAGCTCGTGTCCACCCCCGGCGGCAGCCGGCTCTATTCGCGCGGCGCGGAAGACATCTCGGCCGCCTTCCCCGAAATCGTCGCGGCGATGGATTTCCACGCCGTGCTCGATGGCGAGCTGCTGGTCATCCGCGACGGCGCGGTCGCCCCCTTCGCCGACCTCCAGCAGCGCCTCAACCGCAAGAGCGTTCCGGCAAAACTCCGCGCCGCCAACCCGGTCGGCGTGCGGCTGTATGACATGCTGTTCGAGGGCGAAACCGACCTCCGGGGCCTGCCCTTCGATGCCCGCCGCGCCCGGCTCGAAGCCTGGTTCGCCCGCACCGCCCCGGCGCGGATGGACCTTTCGGAGCTGATCCCTTTCGCCGCGGCCGAGGATCTCGCCGCCCTGCGCGCCGGCGCCCGCGATGCCGCGATCGAGGGGCTGATGCTCAAGCGCGCCGACAGCCCCTATCTCGCCGGCCGCCCCAAGGGCCATTGGTGGAAATGGAAGCGCGACCCGCTCAGCCTCGACTGCGTGCTGATGTATGCCCAGCGCGGCCACGGCAAGCGCTCCTCCTATTATTCCGACTACACGTTCGGCGTCTGGACGGCGGAGGGCGCGCTGGTGCCGGTCGGCAAGGCCTATTCCGGCTATACCGATGCCGAGCTGCAACGGCTCGACCGCTGGATCCGCGCCCACACGGTCGCGAGTTACGGCCCGGTGCGCGAGGTGGAGAAGGCGATCGTGCTGGAAGTGGGGTTCGACGCGGCGCAGCGCTCCACCCGCCACAAATCCGGCATCGCGCTGCGCTTTCCGCGCATCCTGCGCATCCGCGAGGACAAGCCGGCGGCCGAGGCCGATACGCTGGAGACCGCGCGTTTGCTCCTGCCCGGCTAGTCCGGGCCGCTTGAGAGCGGCAGCTTCACTGATCCGTGCCGCCTGCGAGCGGCCCGAGCGCCGCCTGGATGCCGAATTCGCCGGGCAGCGCCCCATGCGGGAACAGCACGTTGACATGGCCGAGCTTGCGCCCCGGCCGCGCGGCGGTCTTGCCGTAGTGATGCGGGATCAGCCCCGCCGTCGCCACGATCCGCGGCCAGAGGGCGATGTCCTCCGGCCCGACCAGGTTCTTCATCACCGCGTCGGAATGGCGGATCGCCGGCGGCAGCGGCAGGCCGGCGACGGCGCGGATATGCAGCTCGAACTGGCTGGCCGGGCAGGCATCGATCGTCCAGTGCCCGGAATTATGCGGCCGCGGCGCGATCTCGTTGGCCAGCACCCTGCCGTCGCGGTCGATGAAGAACTCCACCGCCAGCAGCCCGACCAGGCCGATCCGCTCGGCCACGAGGCGCGCCATCTCCCGCGCCGTCTCCCGCACCGCCGGGTCGAACGGGGCCGGGGCCAGGGTGAGGTCGAGGATATGGTCGCGATGCCGGTTCTCGACCATGTCGAAGGCGCTGACCGTCCCATCCGCCCCGCGCGCGACGACGACCGACCCCTCCGCCGCGAAATCGACGAAGCCTTCCAGGATCAGCGGCTTCGGATGCAGCAGGCCGAAGGCCATCTCCGCCTCGGCCTCGGTGCGGATCAGCGCCTGGCCCTTGCCGTCATAGCCGAGGCGGGTGGTCTTCAGCACGGCGGGCAGGCCGATCGCGGCGATGGCGGCGGTCAGCTCCGCCATGCTGCTCACCGGCGCCCAGGGCGCGGTGCCGATGCCGGCCTCGTTGAGGAAGCTCTTCTCCGCGATCCGGTCCTGGCTGATCCGCAGGATTTCCGGCCCCGGCCGGACCGGGCGGCGGTCGGCCAGCAGGTCGAGCCCCTCGGCGGAGACGTTCTCGAACTCGAAGGTGATCACGTCCACCGCATCGGCGAAGCGCAGCAGGGCGGCGTTGTCGTCGTAATCGGCGCGGGTCGTCGCGGCCGCGACCTGCGAGGCCGGGGCGTCGGGTTCCGGAGAAAAGATATGGCAGCGATAGCCGAGCCGGGCTGCCGCCATGGCGGACATGCGGCCGAGCTGGCCGCCGCCGACGATGCCGATCGTGGCGTTGGGGGGAAGCGGAAAACCGGTCATTCTGTGGGCAGGTCCTCGGGCAGGTCGGGCACGTTGTCGGTCTGGGCGCGGCGCCAGGCGTCGAGCCTGGCCTCGATGGCCTTGTCCGTCACCGCCAGCATGGCGGCGGCGAAGAGGGCGGCGTTGATCGCCCCGGCCTTGCCGATCGCGAAGGTGGCGACCGGCACGCCGCCGGGCATCTGCACGATGGAATGCAGGCTGTCCACCCCTTTCAGCGCCGCGCTCTCCACCGGCACGCCGAGCACCGGCACCGGGGTGAGGGCGGCGACCATGCCGGGCAGGTGCGCGGCCCCGCCGGCGCCGGCGATGATCGCGGCCAGCCCGCGCCCGCGTGCGGCATGGGCATATTCGACCATGCGCAGCGGCGTGCGGTGGGCGGAGACGACGCGGGCCTCGAAGGGGATGCCGAGTGCTTCCAGCGTCTCGGCGGCGTGGCGCATGGTCGGCCAGTCCGACCGGCTGCCCATGATGATCCCGATGCGCGGCGTCACGCGATGCTGTCCGGGATCAGGCGGCTTTCGAGGCGGAGGATCTGGTCGCGCAGCAGCAGCTTGCGCTTCTTGAGCCGCTGGATCTGCAGCTGGTCGATCGTCGGCTGGTCGCCCAGCCGGGCGATCACGGAATCGAGGTCCCGGTGCTCGCTGCGCAGGCCATGCAGCTGGCGGAGCAGATTATCCTTGTCGGTCAGCATGGTCGGCTTCTAGCACAGGCGCGGGAGGCTGGCCTATCCCGGATTTGCCGCAACCGCCCCGCGCCGGGGCGAATTTCGGCGGGATGACTTTTGTAAAAGTCTGATGACAACCGCCGCGTGCAGGACTAGATTCGCTTCAGGCGCCCGCTCCGGGCACCGGAAGGCGGGCGCCGCAACGATCCACACTCGGAAAGGAGTCGAGGATGAGCCTGCAAGCGAGACTTGAATCCCTCAAGCAGCGTCACGCCGGCCTGGAAATGCGGATCACGGAGGAGGACCGGCGGCCGCGACCGGATGAGGACAATCTCGCCCGACTCAAACTGGAGAAACTTCGTCTCAAGGAAGAGATGGAGCGAATTCAGGCGCGCTGAGGCGCGCGGAAGTCCGGAAACCGGCGGCAGGACGCCGCCGCGCCGATGAAGATCATCTGAACATCATCGCCCGGGCCGGGATCTCCGGTCCGGGTTCGTCGTCCCGGGATCAGGCCGCCTCGTCGCCGCTCTCGGGCACGGGCGGGGGCGGCACCGGCTCGCCGTCGCGCTCGGCGCGGGCATTGGCGGCGGAGACCACGTCGTTCAGGTCGGACTGCTTGCAGAGGCCGAGGATCACCGGGTCGCGCGGCTTGATGTTGGCGCTGTTCCAGTGCGAGCGGTCGCGCACCTTCTGGATCGTGTCCTTGGTGGTGCCGAGCAGCTTGACGATCTGCGCGTCCTGCACCTGCGGGTAGTTGCGCAGCATGAAGGCGATGGCGTCCGGCCGGTCGATCCGCTTGGCGACGGGGGTGTAGCGCGCGCCCTTGGTGCGGCGGCCGCCGGGGATGGCGGCGTCGAGCATCTTGAGGCGGGCCTTGGGGTCGGCCTCGCAGCGGCGGATTTCCTCGGCGGTGGTCTGCTTGTTGGCGATCGGGTCGTAGCCGACGATGCCCTGCGCCACCTCGCCATCGGCGATCGCCTGCACCTCGAGCGGATGCATGCCGCAGAAATCGGCGATCTGCTCGAAGCTCAAGGCGGTCTTTTCGATCAGCCACACGGCGGTGGCCTTCGGCATCAGGGGCAGCGTCATCATCATACCTCAGAGAGAGAGCGGCGGTCGGCCGGACGGGCGCGGCGGACACGCCGTCTTAATATTGCCGTGCATATGGTGCAGAGATATTGCCCGGGTCAAGCCACGGGCGGAGAAATGCCGCATTGCGCCCCGGTGCCGGCCGGAAACGGGACTTGCGTTTGCGGGCGCGAGAGTAAAGATGACAGACATGATCGATCCGTTCGGCCGCGCCATCACCTATCTCCGCATCTCGGTCACCGACCGGTGCGATTTCCGCTGCGTCTACTGCATGGCGGAGGACATGACCTTCCTGCCGAAGGCGGACCTGCTCTCGCTCGAGGAGCTGGAGCGGCTGGCGGGCGCCTTCGTCGATCTCGGCGTGCGCAAGCTGCGGCTGACCGGCGGCGAGCCGCTGGTCCGGCGCGGGGTGATGGCGCTGATCAACCGGCTGGGCCAGCGGATCGGGCAGGGGCTCGACGAGCTGACCCTGACCACCAATGGCAGCCAGCTCGGCCGCTTCGCCGACGAGCTGGTCGCGGCCGGGGTGAAGCGGGTGAACGTCTCGATCGACACGCTCGATGCCGAAAAATTCCAGGCCATCACCCGCTGGGGCCGGCTGCCCCAGGTGATCGAGGGCGTGATGGCGGCGAAGGCGGCGGGGCTGCGGGTGAAGGTCAACGCCGTGGCGCTGAAGGGCGTGAACGAGGACGAGTTCGACGCCATGCTCGAATGGTGCGGCCGGCACGGATTCGATTTCTGCCTGATCGAGACCATGCCGCTCGGCGAGGTGGACCAGGACCGGACCGACCAGTACCTGCCGCTTTCCACCGTGCGCCAGCGCCTCGCCGCGCGCTGGACGCTGACTCCGACCGATTACGTGACCGGCGGGCCGGCGCGGTATTTCGACGTCGCCGAGACCGGCACGCGGATCGGCTTCATCACGCCGCTCACGCATAATTTCTGCGAGGGCTGCAACCGGGTGCGGCTGACCTGCACCGGCACGCTCTATATGTGCCTCGGCCAGGACGACGCGGCGGACCTGCGCGCGGTGCTGCGCGGCTCGGACGATGAGGCGGTGCTGCGCCAGGCGATTCTCGACGCGATCGCGCGCAAGCCGAAAGGGCATGATTTCGTGATCGACCGCGCCGGGCGGGCGCCGGCGGTGGCCCGGCACATGAGCGTGACCGGCGGATAGGCGGGCGGCCTTCGCCGGGCGGCGCGGCGCGATGCCATGTTGTCCTGGCGTCAT
>JAJZFF010000597.1 GCA_021805485.1 Pseudomonadota bacterium | reverse complement strand
ATCTATTATGGCGGCAACATGAGCGAGGCGCAGCAGCTCAACCAGGTCGAGGCGTTCATCCAGCGGCATGTCAACGCGATCATGTTCGCTCCCGCCGATGCGGCGGCGGCCTCGTCCGCCGTGCTCGCTGCCAATCACGCGCATATCCCGGTCTTCACGATCGATACCAATGTCGACATGAAAACCCTCAAGCGCGCGGGCGGGCATATCGTCGAATTCGTCCAGTCGAACAATGTCCAGCTTGGCGAGAATGCCGCGAAGGAAGTCATCGCCTATGACAAGTCGGCTCTGCACGGGGCGCCGGTGAAGCTGGGGTGGATCGATTATCCGTTCGCGACCTCGGTGCAGGATCGGGACAGGGGCTTCAAGAAAATCATCGACGGCGACAAGAACATCCACGTCGTGTCGAGGCTGAACGGGAAGGGGACCACGCCGGGCGGCCTGTCCGCCACGGCGGCGATGCTGTCGGCGCACCCCGACGTCAATGTGATTTTCGACATCAATGCACCGAGCGGCCTTGGGGCGATGGATGCGATCCGCGCCGCCAACAAGGTTGGCAAGGTCGCGGTGATCGGTCTTTCCGGCAGCCAGCAGGCCGTGCAGGCGATCTGCCAGAACTCGGTCTACAAGGCGGGCGCGCTGCAATCTCCCGCGGTCGAGTCGAAGATCGAGGTGGCGAATATCATCAAATATCTCGATGGCGACAAGAACATTCCCAAGCTGGTGCTCACCAAGACCTATACCGTCAGTAAGGCCAACTGCCACGAGATGGTGAAAATCGCTTATCCGTGACGACGATGTCCACCGGCCAGGCGGGCAGCCTGGCCCTTTCGGGAATCGTCAAGCGGTACGATTCCGCTCCCGTGGTGCGCGGAGTGAGTTTCGCGCTCCGCGCCGGGGAAGTGACGGCGCTGCTTGGGCATAATGGCGCGGGCAAGTCGACGGCGCTGAAGATCCTCGGTGGGGCCGAGCAGCCATCCGGTGGCAATATCCTGCTGGATGGCGAGGCGGTGACGCTGACGACGCCGCGCATCGCCGAAGCGCACGGCATTGCCGTGGTCTGGCAGGAACTGCGCATCATCGAGAAACTTACGGTGACGCAGAATTTCTTCCTCAACCGGGAGAAGCGGCGCGGGCCGTTCACCAACCGCACCGCCATGCGCGAACATGTCAGGAGGGCGCTGGCGACTTACGGCCTCGCCGCAGATCCGGACATGGAGGCGGGAGCGTTGTCGCCGGCTGACCGGCAGATGCTGGAGATCATCATCGCGCTCGACAAGGGCGGCCGGTTCCTGCTGCTCGACGAGCCGACGTCGGCACTGAACGCGAGCGAGATCACCCGCCTGCTCGACACGGTCCGCCGGCTGGCGGCGGGCGGCACCTCGATCGCCATTGTGACGCACAAGCTCGGCGAGGCGCTCGCGGTTGCCGATCATGTCGTGGTGATGAAGGACGGCGATGTCGTGCTGGACGCGGAGCGCGCCGATCTTTCGGAGGCGGATCTTGCCTATTACATCACCGGCCATCGGCGCGATGACACGCCGCTCGCCGAGGCCTCGCCACGGACCGCGTTCGGCGGCACCACGCTGCTCGACATAAAGGCCCTCTCGAGCGGCAATTGCCGCTCGGCGAGTCTTGAGATCAATGCCGGAAGAGTCGTCGGCCTGTACGGCGTGGCCGGAGCCGGGCAGGTTGAACTGCTGGAGGTGTTGTTCGGCGTCCGGCCGATGCAGGGTGGCGAGATCCGCCTGGCCGGTGAACCGTATGTGCCGACAACGCCGCGCGCGGCGCTGGCAAAAGGCTTCGGGTTTCTGACGGACGATCGCAAGGCCAACGGATTCATTCCCGACATGACGATCGGCAAGAACATCGTGCTCGCCAGCATCGACCGTTTCTCTCGCGGGGTCTGGTTCGACGATGCGGCAGTGGCGGAGCAGGCGCGCGCCATGGCGACCCGCCTGGCCATTCGCTCGCCGCTTGGAACCAGCGTGCGGCGCCTGTCCGGCGGCAACCAGCAGAAGGTCATCTTCGCGAAATGGGTAACGGCGCGGAGCCGCATCCTGTTGCTCGCCGAGCCGACAAAGGGTGTCGATATCGGCGCCAAGGCCGAGATCCATGCCCTGATCCGCGAGTTGGCGGCGGCGGGCGATACGCTGCTCGTATGCTCCTCGGAGATCGAGGAGATTCTCGAAATTTCCGACGTGATCTATGTATTCCGGCACGGCGTCTGCGAAGGGGCGGGGATTCCGCGCGCCGAGGCGGAGGCACGTTCGATTCTCGCACAATCCCTCTGACATTTCCGCAACCGGGGCGATCTTCATGGCCACACAGGACACCAGCACGACAGCCACCCCGCAACGGAAGGGCTTCCGCCTGCCGCCGGAGACGGGAATTTTCGTCATTCTCGCGCTGATCATGGCGGGGATGGAGGTGCTGACAGGAAACTTCCTGACCATCGGCAATATCTCGACCCTGCTCGTCAACACGATCACCATCGGCTTGCTGGCGGTCAGCGAGACCTTCGTGCTGCTGATCGGCGGCATCGATCTTTCGGTCGGCGCGATCCAGGCACTGTCCGGCGTGACCGCCGCCGTGGTGATCAACCATACGCCGCTCGGCTGGCCGGGAGCGATCCTCGGCGGCATCCTGGCAGGCGCGCTGGTCGGCTTCATCAATGGTTCGATCACGCATTACATCAATGTTCCCGCCTTCGTCACGACGTTCGCGACCCTGGGCGTCGCCGCGTCGATCCCGCTGATCGTGACGCAGGCGAATCCGATTCCGATTTTCAGCAACACGTTCAACGCGCTTGGGCAGGGCTATGTACTGAAGATCATTCCGATCGGCGTTCTCGTCATGCTGGTCGTCGCCGCGGCCGCGCATGTGGTGCTCAGCCGCACCGCGTTCGGCGTCAAGGTCTATGCCGTTGGCGGCAATCGCCATTCCGCCTGGCTGGCGGGCGTGAACATCGCGCGGATCGAGATCCTTTGCTTTACGCTTTCGGGAACGATTGCCGGGCTTGCCGGGGTGATCCTCGCCGCGCGACTTGCGTCCGGTTATCCGACAGCCGGTTCAGGCGCGTCGTTGTTCGATGGAATCGCGTCGGCGGTCGTGGGCGGGGTGAGTCTGTTCGGCGGTTCGGGCAGCGTGGCTGGGGCACTGCTTGGAGCAATCGTGATCGGCACATTGACCGAAGGCATGGACGTGCTCGATCTCAATACCTATTGGCAACCACTCGTGATCGGCATCGTCATCCTGCTCGCGGTGATGCTGGATACCTGGAAGACCGGGTTGCTGCGCACGGTCATGCGCCGACTGCGCCGCGCCTGAGCGCATCGCGCCGCCGGAGGTCGCGAATCGAAATCGCATCCGGTGTTATTCGTTTCATCGGCCCCTGTTTTGCGTCTTTGCTTGGGCAGCGAATAATGCTAGGAATCGCCTGCAATCATTGAAAGGCGTAGCCATGTCGAAAGCGTTTATAACGGATGTCATTCAGAATTCGACCGGGATTACCGGCGTCGCCGCCAACCGGGCGGCGACGGACGTTATCGAGGCGATCGTCAAGGAACTGAAGAAGAAGGGCAAATTCACGCTGCCGAGTTTCGGCACGTTCACGGTTCGCAAGACGAAGGCGCGCAAGGGGGTCAATCCGCGCAGCGGCGAACCCATCAAGGTCAAGGCCGGAAAGACCGTGCGCTTCAAATCGTCGCCGACCCTCAAGACACGCGTCTAACCCGCGGCGGCAGCCTGGCGCGGCGGCGGAGTCTGTCGCCGGATTCTGGTCGGGCTGCCAGCCGTGTCCTCAGGGAACGTTTCGCATCGGGGCCGCAGGTACGGCGTTTAGAGTACCGAGCGCACGATCTCGTCGATCCCGTACTCCGGGTGCCAGCCGAGCAGGTTTCCGGCACGGGATGCATTGCCGACCGCTCTTGGAATATCGCTAGGCCGAAGGCGAGCGGGATCGGTCTCGACGGCGACATCGATGCCGAGAGAAGCGATCATCGCCTCGACCATGTCGTGCATCCGGCGCGGGATGCCGGAGGCAATGTTGAAGATCGTGCCGTTGGGCAGGCCGTCGGAACGTTCCAGCGCCAGCGCGTAGGCGCGGACCACGTCGTCCACATGAAGAAAGTCGCGCTCGGCATCGAGATTGCCGACATGCAGCACCGGCGCGGCATCGCCGCGGGCAATCCGGCGGAGTTGGGCGGCAAAGGAGGCGAGGGCGAAGGCTTCGCTCTGCCCGGGGCCGACATGGTTGAAGGGACGGAAGCGCAGCACGCGCAGTCCGGACTCTGCCGCCATGGCGCCGAGGGTCAGATCCGCTGCGGCCTTGCTTGCCGCATAGGTGTTGAGCGGCGCCAGCGGGGCCGACTCGTCCAGCGGTTGGCCTGAGCGGAAGCTGGCTCCGTAGCAGTCGGCACTTCCGGCATGGATCAGTTGGCAGCCAGGCGCATGGGCAAGCAGGGCTCGGGCAAGATTCAGCGTGCCATCGAGGTTCACCGCGAAGGCCCGGCGCGGGTGCTCCCGCGCTTCGGGAACGGCGGCGATGCCCGCGAGATGGACGCAGGCATCCGGCCGGAGGTCACGCACCGAGGTCTCGGTAGCGGCGGGGTCGGCGATATCGGCGCGGAAGGTAACCAGTTCGGCCTCGGGAAAGCGGCGGCCGAGTTCAGGCATCAGGTGCCGGCCTACGAAGCCGCCGGCGCCGGTGACAAGTATCCGCGTCAGTTGTCCCATCAGCCAGGCGTCTCCATCGTATAGTCGTAGCAGGCTAGTGGAAGTTCGAGACGGTGGCCAGTCCGCCGCCGGCGCGGAACCTCGCTTGGCGGCGGCAATCCGCGGCGTTCAGCCCCGCGTGGTGCCGTGCAGGCGTTCGAGATCGGCGTCGACCATTTCGATGATCATCTGCTCGAGCGAGGTTTCCGGCCGCCAGCCGAGTTTCTGCTCCGCCTTCGCGGGATTGCCGAGCAGCACGTCGACCTCGGCGGGGCGGTAGAAGGCGGGATCGATGACGAGGTGGCGCTCCATGTCGAGGCCGGCATGGTCGAAGGCGATACGGCACATGTCCCGCACCGTGGTGGTGCGGCCGGTGGCCACGACGTAGTCGTCCGGCTTGTCCTGCTGGAGCATCAGCCACATCGCCTTCACGTAATCCCGCGCGTGGCCCCAGTCGCGCTTCGCGTCGACATTGCCGAGGCGCAGTTCGCCGGCGAGGCCGAGCTTGATGCGGGCGACGCCGTCAGTCACCTTGCGGGTGACGAACTCGACGCCGCGAAGCGGGCTTTCGTGGTTGAACAGGATGCCCGAAGAGGCATGCATGCCGAAGCTCTCGCGGTAGTTCACCGTGATCCAATGGCCGTAGAGTTTCGCAACGGCGTAGGGCGAGCGGGGATAAAACGGCGTCGCCTCGCTCTGCATCGGCTCCTGGATGAGGCCGTACATTTCCGAGGAGGATGCC
>JAJZFF010000452.1 GCA_021805485.1 Pseudomonadota bacterium | reverse complement strand
GAAATCGGCAAGGCAGACGGCGTTCCACGTCGCCCGCGCGTGCGGCGCCTCGCCGCGCAGCAGCGCGCCGATATTGTGGGCGGTGGCGGTGACCATCGATTCGATCATGAAACCTGTCTTCGGCACACCGACCGGCACCGGCGTCTTGCCCACCGGCGGGATCGCGACGCAGACGCCGACGCTGAAGACGTTCGGATAGGTCTGGTTGCGCTGGTGCTCGTCGATCAGCACGAAGCCGCGCGGATTGACCAGCCCCTCGATGCCGCGCAGCGCCGGCACGCCGCGAAAGGCGGGCAGGAACATGGTGAAACGGCTGGGCAGCTCGTGGGTTGCGATCGTCTGGCCGTCCGCGCCGACTTCCTCGGCCACCACCTTTTCGGCATCCACCGCGGCGATCTTCGCGTTGGTGATCCATTTGATGTGGCGGTGGCGCAGCTCGCTCTCCATCAGCGACTTGGTGTCGCCCACGCCATCGAGCCCGAGATGGCCGATATAGGGTTCGGAGGTGACGAAGGTCATCGGCACCTTGCTGCGCAGGCGTCGCTTGCGCAGTTCGCGATCGAGGATGAAGGCGAATTCGTAGGCCGGGCCGAAGCAGGACGCGCCCTGCACCGCGCCGACGACGACCGGCCCCGGATTGGCGCAGAAGCGCTCGAACGCCTCGAAAGCGGCGGCGGCGTGGTCGGTCTGGCAGATCGAGACGGTGTTCTGCCCGGGGCCGCAGCCGGGAATCTCGTCGAAGGCGAGTTCGGGGCCGGTGGCGATGATGAGATAATCGTAGGGAATGCTCTCGCCGCCATTGAGCTCGACGCGGTTTTCGGCCGGATGCACGCGGGCGGCGCCCTCGGTGCGGAAGGTGATGTTCTTGCGGCGCGTCACCTTGTCGAGCGAGACCTCGATGTCGGCGCGCTCGCGCCAGCCGACGGCGACCCAGGGGTTGGACGGGGTGAACTGGAACGTGTTCCGCTCGCCGATCAGCGTGATCCTGTCTTCCGGCCGGATCTGTCCCGCGGTTTCGAACGCGGCGAGCGTGCCGCCAAGCCCCGCCCCAAGGACCACAATCTCTGCCATGCTTTCCTGCCTTTCCGAGCGCTCCGGCGAAGGCGGCGCTCCGCCGCGCCCGGAGGGATGTTAATTGGTTTGCGGCGACGCCGGCTTGACCTGGATCAACGCCCGCGCCGGCAGCCGGGAGAAAACTGCGAAAGCGCGGTGCGGCCGGTCGATCCGGCGCCGCCACGTTTGACAATATATGCATATATTCGTATATACGCAAGTATGAAACTGGATATCGACGCGATGAACCTGGCGGCCGACGAGGCCAGCGATCTGCTGAAGTCGCTGGCCAACCGGCACCGCCTGCTCATTCTCTGCCAGCTGCTCGACGGCGAGCGGTCGGTGGGCGAGCTGGTCGCGTTCCTGCAGATCCGCGACAGCGCGGTCTCCCAGCACCTCGCGCTGCTGCGCAAGGACGGGCTGGTGACCGCCCGGCGCGAAGGGCAGAGCATCCGGTATTCGATCGCCAGCGCGCCGGCCCGCACGGTGATTTCGGCCCTTGCCGGAATCTATTGTAGCCCGGAGGGCGTCACCTGCGCGGTGCCCGATCCTTCATCGACAACGGAGATTTCGACATGACGACACCTTCCAAGCTGCGCGACCTCGACCCCGCCACCGTGCATGACGACCTGCGCGCCGGCCGCATCCTGCTGGTCGATGTGCGCGAGCCGCAGGAATTCGCGGTGGAGCGCATTCACGGCGCGATGCTGTTTCCGCTCTCCACCTTCGATCCGGCGATGCTGCCGCAGGACCCGGGCAAGCCGATCGTCTTCCAGTGCGGCTCGGGCAAGCGCTCGGCGATGGCGGCGGCGAAGTGCCGCGAGGCCGGCATCGCGGTGAACGCTCATCTCGCCGGCGGCATGATGGCGTGGAAGGCGGCGGGGATGCCGTATGTCTCGCTCGATTCCGCCACCGGCCAGGTGGTCGACCGCCGCTGACCTCCCGCCCGCCGCACCGTCCCCGACAAGGAACGACAGCATGCCCCGCAAGCCATTCCTCCTCTCGCTGCTGCTGCCGCTCCTGCTCCTGTCGGGGATGGCGGCGGGCGCCACAACACCCGTCTCGACCTTTACCGTCGCCGCCCGCATGGTGCCGGACCAGAAGGCCGTGTTCGCCACCGTCGAAAGCCGCAACGTGGTGCCGGCGCGCACGCGGATCGGCGGCACCGTCACCGCGCTTTCGGTGCATGACGGCGACAGCGTGACGGCGGGCCAGGTCATCGCCACCGTGCATGACCAGAAGCTCGAATTGCAGATCAAGGCGCTGGATGCCGAGATTGCGGGGCTGCGGGCCAGCCTCGTCCAGGCGCAGACCGATCTGCGGCGCACCGAGGCGCTGGCGCATAGCGGCGCGGTATCGCGCCAGCAGCTCGACCAGGCGCGGACGGCGGTGGACGTTGCCGCCAGCACGCTCCGCGCGCGGATCGCGCAGCGCGCCGTGGCCGCCCAGCAGCAGGACGAGGGCGCGGTGCTGGCGCCGATCGCCGGGCGGGTGCTGACCGTGCCGGTGACCGACGGCACGGTGGTGCTGCCGGGCGACACGATCGCCACGGTCGCCGAGCAGAACTTCATTCTCCGCCTGCGGATTCCCGAGCGGCACGCGCTGCATCTGAAGGCCGGCGACATGGTGCGGCTGGATGGCGGCGAATTCGGCCTTACCGGCGCGCGGTTCGGCCGCATCACCCTGGTCTATCCGCAGATCGTCGCCGGCGAGGTGCGCGCCGATGCCGAGGTGAAGGGGATCGGCAGCTACTTCGTGGGCGAGCGCGTGCGCGTTTTCGTCCCGGCCGGCGAGCGGCGGACGATCGTGGTGCCGTCAGGCTTCGTCTTCACCCGCTTCGGCCAGGATTACGTGAGGCTGCGGCAGAAGGATGGCAGCGTGATCGACGCGCCGGTGCAGCGGGGGCTGCCGCTGCCGACCCGCGCGATGCCGGACGGGTTGCAGATCCTCGCCGGCCTGGTGCCGGGTGACGTGCTGGTGCGGCCGTGAGGCTCGGCATTTCCGGGCGGCTCGCCCGCGCCTTCATCCGCTCGCCGCTGACGCCGCTGTTCCTGCTCGCGGCGCTGGCGGCCGGGCTGGTCGCCATCACCACCATTCCGCGCGACGAGGACCCGCAGATCCATGTCCCGATGGTGGACGTGATGGTGCAGGCGAACGGGCTCAAGGCGGCGGATGCCGCGGAACTCGTGACCAAGCCGCTCGAGACGATCCTGAAGGCGATTCCGGGCGTCAAGCATATCTACAGCGAGACCCGCGACGACCAGGTTCTGGTCACCGCCCGCTTCAGGGTGGGGACCAACGAGGACGCCGCCGTGGTGCGGGTGAACGACAAGATCCGCGCCAACATGAACCGCATCCCGATCGGCATTCCGCCGCCGCTGGTGGTCGGGCGCGGGATCGACGATGTCGCGATCCTCACCCTCACCCTCGCGCCGAAACCGGGGGCGGCGACGCACTGGACCCAGGGCGCGCTGTCGCAGATCGCGACCAAGCTGCAGGACCAGCTGATCAAGGTGCCGAATGTCGGGCTCAGCTACATCGCCGGGTCGGACCCGATGCAGATCCGCGTCGAACCCGAACCCGACAAGCTGATGCTCTACGGCGTGACGCTGCAGCAGCTCGCTTCGCGGGTGGCCGATGCCAACCGCAGCTTCATCGCCGGGCGCGTGTTCGACCATGGCGAGCTGCGCGACGTGGCGGCGGGGCAGACGCTGTTCGGCGTGCCGGATATCGGCCTGCTGCTGATCACCACGCGGGACGGGCGGCCGGTCTATCTGCGGGATGTCGCGCATGTCGTCGTCGGGCCGGCGCCGCTGCAGAGCCATGTCTTCGCCATCACCCATGAGGGCAAGGCCTGGCACACGGCGCCCGCCGTGACGGTGGCGCTGGCCAAGCGCGCGGGCAGCAACGCCGTGGTGGTGGCCGATGACGCGCTGAAGCGGGTGAAGAGCCTCGAGGGGTCGCTCATCCCCTCCGACATCTCGGTGCAGGTGACGCGGGATTACGGGCGCACCGCCAACGAGAAGGCGAACGAGCTGCTGTTCCATCTCGGGCTGGCGACGATTTCGATCGTCGTGCTGATCGCCTTCGCGGTGGGCTGGCGCGAGGCGGTGGTGACGCTGGTGGTGATTCCGACGACCATTCTCGCCACCGTGTTCGCCTCGGAACTGATGGGCTACTCGATCAACCGGGTGAGCCTGTTCGCGCTGATCTTCGCCATCGGCATCCTGGTGGACGATGCGATCGTGGTGGTGGAGAACATCGCAAGGCACTGGGCGATGCCGGGCACGCGCTCGCGCCGGCGGGCGGCGATCGAGGCGGTCGCGGAGGTGGGCAACCCGACCGTCGTCGCGACGCTGACGGTGATCGCCGCGCTGCTGCCGATGCTGTTCGTCTCCGGGCTGATGGGGCCATACATGGCGCCGATCCCGGTGAACGCCTCGGCGGCGATGGCGTTCTCGTTCTTCGTCGCGATGATCATCGCCCCGTGGCTGATGTACAAGCTGGCCGGGCGGGACCGGTTCGCCGAGGAAGACAGGGCGGGAGAAATCGAGTTCCTCGAACTGACGACCCCTGCCCTCGCCCATGAGGCGGGTGCTGCGGCGGCGCATCCGGACCGGCTGGGGCGGCTCTACCGCGCCGTTGCCGCACCGATCCTGCGCACGCGGCGCCGGGCCGGGTTGTTTCTCGCCCTGGTCGGCATCGCCACGATCGCCGCCTGCGCGATGTTTTACACCGAGGCGGTGACGGTGAAGCTGCTGCCGTTCGACAACAAGTCGAGCCTGAACGTGCTGCTCGACCTGCCCGCCGGCAGCACCGTGCAGCAGACCGAGCAGACGCTGTTCGCCGCGGCGCGGATCGCCGAGACGATGCCCGAGGTGCGGGCCCTGCAGGTGTATGCCGGCACGCCGCAGCCCTTCGACTTCAACGGGCTGGTGCGGCATTACTACCTGCGCGACCAGCCCTGGCAGGGCGACCTGCATGTGATGCTGACGCCGAAGGGCGACCGCTCGCAGCAGAGCCACCAGATCGCGGGCGAGCTGCGCCGGCGCCTGCTGAAACGCCTGCCCCTGCCGCATGGGGCGGTGCTGAAAGTGGTCGAGGCGCCGCCGGGTCCTCCGGTGCTCGCCACCCTGCTCGCCGAGATCTACGGCCCGAACGAGGCGACGCGCCTTGCCGTGGCGCGGGAGGTGAAGAAGCTGTTCAGGAAGGTGCCCTATATCGTCGATATCGACGATTCCTGGGGGCATCGGCAGAAGCAGCTGCATATCGCGATCGACCAGGACCGGCTGGAATATTTCGGCGTGCGGCAGGCCGATGTCTATGACACGATCCAGGACCTCTTCGGCGGCATGAAGGTCGGCTATTCCTATCGCGGCGAGAACCGGCTGCCGATCGAGATCGCGATCGGCCTGCCCA
>JAJZFF010000341.1 GCA_021805485.1 Pseudomonadota bacterium | reverse complement strand
GGAGGACGCGCTCTAAATTTGTATGTACAATCTCAGGCGGACTGGCCGCCATCCTCGCGGATCAGCGCCAGCCGGCGATAGAGCGTGTTGCGGCTGATCCCGAGCCGCTGCGCCGCCCGGCTCATGTTGCCGCCCGCCGCCTCGATCGCCGCCTGCAGGATCAGCTGGTCCGCCCCCTCCCGCAGCGAGGAGGGCGGCACGGAAGGTGCCGCCGCCGCGGCCGGCGCGTCCTCCGGCGCCGGCCGCGCCCCGCCGCGCAGTTCCTCGGCGATGTCGTCCGGCAGGTGTTCCCAGCCGATCTCGGTCTCGTCCGCCTCGCACATCGACTGGCCGATCCGCAGCACATTGGCGAGCTGGCGGATATTGCCCGGCCAGTCATGCGCCCGGAACGCCGCCATCAGCGCGGGGGTCACGCCACGCGGCGCCTCGCCGCCCTCGATCCGCAGGATGCGCTCGACCAGCGCGTCGAGGTCGGCGCGCCGGCGCAGCGGCGGCAGGACGACGCCGAGCCCGTTGATCCGGTAGAACAGGTCGGCGCGGAACCGCCCCTCGGCCACCGCCCGCCGCAGGTCGCAGTTGGTGGCGCAGATCAGCGCGAAATCCACCGCCGCCGGCCGCCCGCCCAGCGGTGTCACCACCCGCTCCTCCAGCACCCGCAGCAGCCGCGTCTGCATCGCCAGCGGCATGTCGCCGATCTCGTCGAGGAACAGCACGCCGCCCGCCGCCTCGCGGATGCGCCCCGGCGCCCCTTCGCGCCGCGCGCCGGTGAAGGCGCCGGGCGCGTAGCCGAACAACTCCGCCTCGATCATCGTCTCCGGCAGCGCCGCGCAGTTGACGGGCACGAACGGCCCGCCCCGCCGTGGCCCCGCGGCATGGATCGCCCGTGCCATCACGTCCTTGCCCACCCCGGTCTCGCCGTGGATCAGGATCGGGATCGCGCGCCCCAGCGCCCGCCGCACCTGGCCGACGGCCCGCGCCACGACCGGATCGCCGGTCTCCAGCGCCGCCAGCGCGTCGATCGGCCAGATCGTCCTCGGCCGCGCCGCCCGCGCCGCCCGCGGCATGTCGACGCGCAGGAACACCCGCCCGCCGCCCGGCTGGCGCAGCTCCAGCGGCTCGCCGCCGCCGCGCCGCTCGCGCGCCAGCAGCGCGTCCACCGTCTCCTCGAACACCTCCGCCGCCGTCACCTGGCCGAGATCGTCGCGGCGCAGCCCGAGCATCTGCATCGCCGCCCCGTTCGCCCCGCGCAGCGTGCCGTCCGCCCCGAACGCCACCACCCCCTCGGCCAGCGTGCCCACCCCCTGGCGCGAGGCATGGAAGCGCAGCTTCACGTCGCGCAGATGCGACATCTCGAACATCCGGTTCTCGATCATCTGCGCCGCCGCGCGCACCAGGCCGAACGTGTGCGGATGATAGACCCGCTGGTCGCAGGAAATGTCGATCACCCCGAGCAGCTCGCCGGTCGAGGCGGTGAGGGGGGCGGCGGCGCAGGCGAGGAAATTGTTCCGCTCCAGGAAATGCTCCGCGCCGTGAACGACGACCGGCGCCGCCTCGATCAGCGCGGTGCCGACGGCGTTGGTCCCGCGGTCGGTCTCCGCCCAGCTCGCCCCCGGCTGCAACGCGACCCGCGCCGCCCGGCCGCTGAAACCGGGGTCGCCCACCGCGTCGAGCAGGAAGCCGTTGCAGTCCGACAGCAGCACGATGCACCCGGAATCGCGGATCTGCCCATAGAGATATTCGATGATCGGCCGCGCCCGCAGCGCGAGGTCGGAAACGCGTTCCCGCGCGTCGCGCAGCTCGGCGCCGCAGAGATGCGGAGCCTCCCCCGCCGCCCGGTCGGGCGCGAGCCCGGCGCTCACGCAGCGCTGCCACGACCGCGCGAGCAGCGGGCTCGGCGCCGCCCCTGGCAGGCCTGCGGAAAGCCGCTCCTTGCCGGTCCGCAACCGCGCGGGCCTGTCGTCGTGTTGTGCGGAATGATGGTTCATGGGCGTATTCCGTCCTGCGTTTCCTCGGCCGTCGCGGCGCGCTCGTGGCGGCCGTCGTGATGTTTTCCCGACACTATGCGGCGCGCCGGCGCCGTGCAACGGAACTTTACGACACGTCCTGTTTTGGGACAGTGTCCCCGATCGGGACGTTCCTCCTGTCCCGCCGCCGCCGCGCGGCGCGCGCATCGGCCCGGCTTCCGCCGCTCCGCGTGCCTGGCACGGCGCTTGCAACACCAGCGTCGAAGCAACCAGCGCGGCCCGACGCTCCGGGCCGCAAGACGGAGGAACAACAATGCCCGACGGCGCCATTCGCCCCTCGCCCGGAGTCGCTCCCGGCGGATTCACCTTCAAGCCCCGCTACGACAATTTCATCGGCGGCCGCTTCGTCGCCCCGGTCGAGGGCCGCTACTTCGCCAATGTCACCCCGGTGACCGGCCACGCCTTCACCGAGGTCGCCCGCTCCGGCGAGGCGGACATCAACCTCGCCCTTGATGCCGCCCACGCCGCGGCCGATGCCTGGGGCCGCACCGCCCCGGCCGAGCGCGCCCTGATGCTCAACCGCATCGCCGATGTGATGGAGCAGAATCTCGCCCTCCTCGCCTATGTCGAGACGGTCGACAACGGCAAGCCCATCCGCGAGACCACCGCGGCCGACATTCCGCTCGCCATCGACCATTTCCGCTATTTCGCCGGCTGCATCCGCGCCCAGGAAGGCTCGCTCTCGGAAATCGACCACAATACCGTGGCCTATCATTTCCACGAGCCGCTCGGCGTGGTCGGCCAGATCATCCCCTGGAACTTCCCGATCCTGATGGCGGTCTGGAAGCTCGCCCCGGCGCTCGCCGCCGGCAACTGCGTCGTCCTCAAGCCGGCCGAGCAGACCCCGGTCAGCATCCTCGTCCTCGCCGAGTTGATCGCCGACCTGCTACCGCCCGGCGTGCTCAACATCGTCAACGGCTTCGGCCTCGAGGCCGGCAAGCCGCTCGCCTCCTCGAACCGCATCGCCAAGATCGCCTTCACCGGCGAGACCACGACCGGCCGGCTGATCATGCAATATGCCAGCCACAACCTCATCCCGGTCACGCTGGAGCTCGGCGGCAAGTCGCCCAACATCTTCTTCGCCGACGTCGCCGCCGAGGATGACGACTTCCTCGACAAGGCGCTGGAAGGCTTCGCGATGTTCGCGCTGAACCAGGGCGAGGTCTGCACCTGCCCCTCGCGCGCGCTGATCCACGAGAGCCTCTACGACCGCTTCATGGAGCGCGCCGTCCCCCGCGTGCAGGCGATCCGCCAGGGCAGTCCGTTGGATGCGGCGACGATGGTCGGCGCCCAGGCCTCCAGCGAGCAGGTCGAGAAAATCCTTTCCTATCTCGACATCGGCCGCCAGGAAGGTGCGGAAGTGCTCACCGGCGGCGGCCGCGCCGCGCTCGGCGGCGAACTGGCCGACGGGTTCTACATCCAGCCCACCATCTTCCGCGGCCACAACCGGATGCGGATCTTCCAGGAGGAAATCTTCGGCCCCGTCGTCTCGGTGACGACGTTCAAGGACGAGGCCGAGGCGCTCGCCATCGCCAACGACACGCTCTACGGCCTCGGCGCCGGCGTGTGGACGCGCGATGCCAACCGCGCCTACCGCTTCGGCCGCAACATCAAGGCCGGCCGCGTCTGGACCAACTGTTACCACCTCTACCCGGCGCACGCGGCGTTCGGCGGCTACAAGCAGTCCGGCATCGGTCGCGAGACGCACCGGATGATGCTCGACCACTACCAGCAGACCAAGAACATGCTGGTCAGCTACGACCCGAAGAAGCTGGGCTTCTTCTGACCATGACGGGACCGGGTTCCATCCCGCGCGTGATCGCGACGCCATCGGCCCTTGCGCTGATCGCCGCGCTGACGGCGCGTCACGGCCCGGTCCTGTTCCACCAGTCGGGCGGCTGCTGCGACGGTTCGGCGCCGATGTGCTACCCGCGGGCGGATTTCGTCGTTTCCCCTGACGATATCTGCCTCGGTGCCATCGGCGGCGCGCCGTTCCACATCAGCGCGTCGCAGTTCGAGTACTGGCGTCACACCCAGCTCGTCATCGACGTCGTCGAGGGAATCGGCGGCATGTTCTCGCTCGACAACGGCACCGGGCTGCGCTTTCATACGCGCTCGCGGCTGTTCTCCGGGGAGGAAGCCGCGATGCTCGCCGCCGCCCGGGCTCCCCTAACCTGACGGCGCACGAAACCGCCGCTCTTTGAACCTGACAACACCAGAAACCTCTTAGGGAGATCTTCATGAAGTCCAGATTTGTCAGAACCGGAACCGCGCTGATCGGCGCACTCGCCGGCACGCTGCTCGCCGCGGGCGCCGCCTCGGCGCAACCCTCCTATCCCAGCGTTACCCAGGCCCGGCTCGACAACGCCGCCGCCTCGAAGGGCTGGCTGATGTTCAACCGCAGCTACGCCGGTGACGATTACGCGCCGTTTGCGCAGATCAACACGAAGAACGTCGCCTCGCTCAAGACAGCCTGGTCATCGGCGAAAATCGACATCCCCAACGGCTTCGAAGGCACGCCGATCGTCAATGGCGACTACATGTTCGCCACCACCCCGCTCGACCATCTCATCGCCTTCAACGCCAAGACCGGCCAGAAACTCTGGGAATACGACTACGACCTGCCGAAGACCGCGCTGAAGACGGTCTGCTGCGACGTGAACAACCGCGGCGTCGCCGTCTATGGCAATGAAGTGTTCATGGGCACGCTGGACAATCACGTCCTCGCCTTCGACGCGCAGACCGGCAAGGTGCTGTGGAACGTGGCCCTCGAGAAGCCGGGCATTGGCTACTCGATCTCCGAGGCCCCGATGATCGTCGACGGCAAGGTGATCATCGGCTCCGGCGGCGGCGAATACGGTGCCCGCGGCTTCATCGTCGGGCTCGACGCGCAGACCGGCAAGCTGCTCTGGAAGACCTACACCATCCCCTCGCCGAGCGAGCCCGGCGGCAAGACCTGGCCGGCCGGCGCCTACAAGCATGGCGGCGGCAGCCCGTGGATGACCGGCACCTACGATCCGAAGACGAAGGAACTCTTCTGGGGCGTGGGCAATCCGGGCCCGTGGCTCGCCTCGATGCGCCCCGGCCACAACCTCTATTCCGACAGCGTCATCGCGATCGATCCGAACACCGGCAAGGTCAAGTGGCACTACCAGTACACCCGCAACGACACCTGGGACTATGACGGCGTGAACACCGCCCAGCTCGCCGACATCACCGTGAAGGGAAAGCCCTACCACGCCCTGATCGAGGCGAACCGCAACGGCTATTTCTACGCGCTGAACCGCGAGACCGGGAAGCTGATCTACGCCGTGCCCTTCGTGCACGACACCTCGATCACCGGCATCAAGAATGGCCATGCCGTCAACAACATGAAGCTGCGCCCGGCGCTCGACAAGCAGATCTTCACCTGCCCGAGCTTCCTCGGCGGCAAGAACTGGTGGCCCGGCGCGGTCGATCCCGCGACCAACATGGCCT
>JAJZFF010000317.1 GCA_021805485.1 Pseudomonadota bacterium | reverse complement strand
CCCGCCGGCAAGCTCCGTCAGGCGGCGGCGCAGGGCCTCGGGCAAGTCGCTGGCCCGGCGCGTCGTCTCGTCCATCAGCACCAAGACGCTCTCGGCCGTCGCCGCACAGCGATCGCCTCGAAACAGGCCCTGACCCAGGGTGAAGGAGCTGCGGCCGAGCCCGAGCAGCGTCGTGCCGATCTCGATGCGATCGCCCCAGCCCAGTTCGGCGCGGAAATCCAGTTCGAGCCGGGCAATCACGAAGCCATGGCCCGGAGGCGCCAGCCCGCCATTGCCGTAGAGGAAGGCCACCCGCCCGCTCTCGCAGAAGGTCGCGAACACGGCGTTGTTCACGTGCCCCTGCCGATCGGTATCGGAATAGCGCGCCCGCTCCTCGGTCCAGAAGCGATAGCTGTCCCGGTCCGCCAGCGACGGAAGCCGCTGCTCGTTCCCCATCGTCCGCCGTCCCCTCAGCCGCGGTTTTGCTCGGCCAGCCTAGCCCAGACGGGCCGGCGCCACCATGTCCTCACATGCTATCGCGTGCTATGCTTTCGCGCGCAAGCACCGTGCCATCGTTCGCAGGCGACATCCCGGCAAGCCGCGCCGCCCCCGCTTCCAGCACCGCCGCCACCAGAGCATCGGCATCGGCCACCCGGGTCCGGTGGTTGACGATCGCCGCCCGGATGGCGAGCCGCCCGTCCCGGATCGTGGTCGAGGGTGCGGCGCGTCCGGATTCCTGGACATCGGCGACGATCGCAGCATTGAAAGCGTCGGCATCCCAGCCGGCGGGAACCCGATGGCGGAAGCATACGATGTTGAGTGGCACGGGCGCCAGCCGCTCGAGCGCCGGTTCGGCATCGACCCGCGCCGCCAGCGCCCGCGCCACGGCGCAGCAATGCTCGATCACCGCCCCGATCCGCTCGGTGCCGTAGGCGCGCAGCGTCAGCCAGACCTTGAGCGCGCGGAAGCCGCGTGAGAGGTCGGGCCCGATATCGCACGGCCAGGGTGCGCCCCCGGCCAGCCCCCGGGCCGCGGGCTGGAGATAGGCGAGGCTCTGGGCGAAGGTGGCCAGCGCCGCCGCCGGCTCGCGCACCAGGATGCAGCCGGCGTCGTAGGGCACCTGCGCCCATTTATGGAAATCGAGCGCGACCGAGTCCGCCGCTTCGATGCCGTCCAGCAATGGCCGCAGCGCCGGGGCGCAGGCGGCGAGGGCACCGAAGGCGCCGTCGACGTGGAACCACAGGCGTTCGGCCCGGGCGAGCGCCGCCAGGCGGGCGAGGTCGTCGGTGGCCCCGATATCGACGCTGCCGGCCGTGCCGATGAGGAGAAACGGCTGCACGCCGGACGCGCGGTCGCGCGCGATCTGCCCGGCCAGGGCGGCGCAGTCGATCCGGCCCTCGGCGTCGGTCGGCACCAGGCGCAGCGCGTCGCGGCCGAGACCCGCGATCTCGAAGGCGCGCGGGATGCAGCCATGGGCCGCGGTGGAGGCGTAGCCGGCGAGCTTCGCCCCGCCGATCCCGTGGCGGCGGACCTCGGGACCGAGGGCTGCGGTTCGCGCGAGCAGGACCCCGACGAGGTTGGCCATCGAGCTGCCGGTGAGCAGCAGGCCGGTGCTGGTCGCCGGCAGGCCGAGCAGCGCCGCGGTCCAGGCGATCACTTGCCGCTCGACGAGGATCGGCGCGTGGTCGCGCCCGCCCAGATTGGCGTTCAGCCCGCCGGCCAGCAGCTCCGCCAGCATGCCGACCGCGGTGCCGCCGCCATGCACCCAGCCCATGAAGCCGGGATGCAGATTGCCGGTGGCATAAGGCAGCACGAGGGCGCGGAATTCCTCGTAGACGGCGCCGAGATCCTCGCCCGCCCGCGGCGGGCCGCCCTGCAGCGCCGCGCGTGCCTCGGCCGGCATCGGCCGCCAGACCGGACCGGCGCGCAGGCCTGCGAGGTGGTCGAACATGTCGTCCAGCATGCGGTGGCCGAGCGCGCGCAGGTCTGCCCAGCTATCGGGGTCGAGGCTCGGCTCCGGCTCGGTCACGATGATTGCACTCCCTGGCGCACTCCCTGGCGTACTCCCTGACATGGCTGTGATGGTATAGATCAGGGATGGGAGGATCCACGCACATGTTCTTCGACGGCTTCACCGACACGACCATCGCGACGCCGGCCGGGCGGATGCGTCTGCGCCATAATCTCGACCACGGCGGCGCCGGCCGACCGCCGCTCCTGCTGCTGCACGGCAACCCGCAGACCAGCGCCATGTGGCACCGCGTGGCGCCGGCGCTCGGGGAACGCTTCGCCGTCGTCTGCCCCGACCTGCGCGGCTATGGCCAGAGCTTCAAGCCCGCCGCCTCGCCCGACCACGCGCCCTACGCGAAACGCGAAATGGCGGCCGACATGGCCGCGGTGATGGCGGCCCTCGGCTTCACGCGCTTCCGCGTCGGCAGCCACGACCGCGGCGCCCGGGTCGCCCACCGGCTCGCGCTCGACTTCCCGGACCGGGTCGAGCGGCTGGCGGTGCTCGACATCGTGCCGACGATCGAGCATTTCGAACGCGCCGATATGAATTTCGCCATGGGCTATTATCACTGGTTCTGGTTCGCCCAGAAGCACCCGTTCCCCGAAGTGCTGATCAACGCCGCGCCGGAGGCCTGGTTCGCCGCCCAGACCGGGCGCGACACGACGCCGCCTTCCTTCTTCAGCCCCGAAGCCCTGGCCGAATATCTCGCCGCCGCGCGCGACCCCGGCGCGGTGATGGGCATGTGCGAGGATTATCGCGCCGCGGCGACCATCGATCTCGTCCATGACCGCGAGAGCCGTGGCGCCGGGCGGAAGGTCCTCTGCCCGCTGCTGGTGCTGTGGGGCGCGCGCAACAAGGTGGGCCAGTGGTACGACCCGCTCGCCATCTGGCGCAGCTATTGCAGCGCCGAGGTGACCGGCGGCGCGATCGATTGCGGCCACTACATCCCCGAGGAGGCGCCAGACGCGACGCTGGACTGGTTCCGCAGCTTTTTCGCCTGAGGAGCCGGGTCTCGCCCGCAGGGCCGGTCGGCGCCCCGGCCGCCGGGCGGCGCCTCAGCTCAGCGCGCGGCAGAAGGCGCCGATGCGCCGGCACGCCTCGGCCAGCGTCGCCTCATCGGCGGCGTAGCTGAGGCGGATATAGGGGCTCATGCCGAACGCGGCGCCATGCACCACGGCGACGTGCTGCTCCTCCAGCAGCGCCATGGCGAAATCCTCGTCGGTGGCGAGCCGGCGACCGCCCGCCGTCGTCCTGCCGAGGCAGCCGGCGACGGACGGATAGACATAGAACGCGCCCTCCGGCCGGTGGCAGGCGAGGCCGGGGGCCAGGTTGAGCGCCGCCACGACCTGGTCGCGCCGGCTGCGATAGATGGCGGCGCGCTCGGCGACGAGGTCCTGCGGCCCATCCAGCGCCGCCGCCGCCGCCGCCTGGGCCGGACCGGCGACCCCGGAGGTGGCCTGGCTCTGCATGTTCACCATCGCCTTGACCAGCGCCGGCGGGCCGCCACAGAAGCCGACGCGCCATCCGGTCATGGCGTAGGTCTTGGAGACACCGCTCACGGTCAGCGTGCGGTCGGCCAGGCGCGGCTCGGCCGCTGCCATGGTCACGTAGTCGAACCCGTCATAGATCAGGTGCTCGTACATGTCGTCGCACAGGATCCAGACCTCGGGATGGGCCAGCATGACCTCCCCGAGCGCGGCCATCTCCGTGCGCGAGCAGGCCGCGCCGGTCGGATTGTTGGGGAAATTGAGGATCAGCCAGCGCGTGCGCGGCGTGATCGCGGCCGCGAGATCGTCCGGGCGCAGCCGGAACCCGGCGTTCTGGGGGCAGTTGACGAACACCGGAACGCCGCCGGCGAGCTGCGTCACCAGCGCGTAGGCGGACCAGTACGGCGCTGGGATCACCACCTCGTCACCGGCACCGACGGTGGCCATCAGCGCGTTGTAGATGATCTGCTTGCCGCCATTGGCGACCATGATCTGGTCCGGCGCGTAGTCCAGCCCGTTTTCGCGGCGGAATTTTCCCGCCACCGCCCGCTTCAGCGCCACCGTGCCGTCGACGGGGGGATATTTCGTCTCCCCGCGCAGCGCCGCTGCATGCGCCGCCTCGATGGCATGCGGCGGCGTCGGAAAGTCCGGCTCGCCGATCGCCAGCGAGATCACCTCGCCCCCCGCCGCCCGCATCGCCCGGGCGCGCTGGCTCATGGCGATCGTCGGCGCGACGTCGACGCGCGCGAGCCGGGGAGCGAAGCCCGGCATGCCGCTCAGGCGAGCCCCTGGCAGAAGCGCTGGATGCGCGTGCACGCCTCGCGCAGAGCGTCCGTCGAGGTGGCGTAGCTGATGCGAAAATAGCCCGGATACATGAACGCCGCGCCGTGCACCGCGGCCACGCCCTCCTCCTCGAGCAGGGCGGTGACGAAGGCCTCGTCGTCGCGGATCAGCGTGCCGCCGCGCGAGGTCTTGCCGAGGCAGCCGGCGATCGAGGGATACACGTAGAAGGCGCCCTCGGGCTTGTGGCAGCGGATGCCGGGAGCGGCGTTCAGCATCTCGACGACGAGATCCCGGCGCGCCTGATAGACCTCGACCATCGCCAGGATCGACTCCTGCGGGCCATTGAGCGCCTCGACCGCCGCCGCCTGGCCGATGCTGGAGGTGTTGGAGGTGGATTGGCTCTGCAGCTTGTCCATCGCCTTGATCAGCTCCACCGGCGCGCCGGCGAAGCCGATGCGCCAGCCGGTCATGGCGTAGGCCTTGCTGCAGCCATTCATCGTCACGGTGCGCGCGCGCAGGCGGGGCTCGACCTCGACGACCGTGGCCGGGCGGAACCCGTCATAGACGAGCTTCTCGTAGATATCGTCGGTGAAGACCCAGATGTCCGGATGGCGCATCAGCACCGCGCAGATCGGGGCCAGGTCGGCGGCGGAGTAGGCCGCGCCAGTCGGGTTGCATGGGCTGTTGAGGAAGAACCATTTGGTCCGCGGCGTGATCGCCGCCTCGAGCTGCTCGGCGCGCAGCTTGAACCCGGTGTTCTCGCCGCACGGAACCAGCACCGGCTTGCCATCCGCGAGCGCGACGATGTCGGGATAGCTGACCCAGCAGGGCGCCGGAATGATGACCTCGTCGCCGGCGTTCAGCGTCGCCAGCATGGCATTGAAAATCACCTGCTTGCCGCCGGTGGAGACGATGATCTCCTCGGGCCGGTAGTCGAGCCCGCTGTCGCGGCGGAACTTGTCCGCCACCGCCCGGCGCAGCGCCGGGGTGCCGGCGACGTCGGTGTATTTCGTGTCGCCGGCCTGGATGGCGCGGATCGCGGCATCCTTCACGTTCTGGGGCGTATCGAAATCCGGCTCGCCGGCCGAAAGGCTGATGATGTCCCGCCCGGCCGCCTTCAGCGCCCGAGCCTTGGTGGAAATCGCGATGGTCTGGCTGGGACTGATGCGGTCGAGACGTTCGGCGATGAGAGGCATGACGATCCCCTGGAGCGAACCGGGCGGCCCGGCACGGCGGGCACCCGGG
>JAJZFF010000083.1 GCA_021805485.1 Pseudomonadota bacterium | reverse complement strand
AACGACCCGCCCAACCGCCTCGAACGCGCCACCCCGCTCTGGCTCGCCCGCGCCCCGCCCGCCATCGCCCGATGCGCGGATGCCTGCCCCTGCCCGCTGCTTGGATGACATTGCCGCAACCCTGCGGTATGGCTCTGCGCACAACACGTTTCAGGGATCACGGGCCTTTTCATGACCTCCAGCAACGACATCCGCGCCACCTTCCTCGACTTCTTCGCCCGCAACGGCCACGAGGTGGTGCCCTCCGCACCCCTGGTGCCGCGCAACGACCCGACGCTGATGTTCGTCAACGCCGGCATGGTGCCGTTCAAGAACGTCTTCACCGGCCACGAGCACCGGCCCTATGTCCGCGCCGCCTCCTCGCAGAAATGCGTCCGCGCCGGCGGCAAGCACAACGATCTCGACAATGTCGGCTACACCGCCCGGCACCACACCTTCTTCGAGATGCTCGGCAACTTCTCCTTCGGCGACTATTTCAAGGACGTCGCGATCGAGAACGCCTGGACGCTGCTGACCCGCGACTTCGGCCTGCCGAAGGAAAAACTCCTCGTCACCGTCTACCACGAGGACGACGAGGCCGCCTCGCTCTGGAAACGGATCGCCGGATTGCCGGATGAGAAAATCATCCGGATCGCGACCGACGACAATTTCTGGCGCATGGGCGATACCGGCCCCTGCGGCCCCTGCTCGGAAATCTTCTACGATCACGGCCCGTCCATTCCCGGCGGCCCGCCCGGCAGCCCGGACGAGGATGGCGACCGCTTCATCGAGATCTGGAACCTCGTCTTCATGCAGTTCCTCGAGGAACCGGCCGGCGTGCGCAACCCGCTGCCCCGCCCCTCGATCGACACCGGCATGGGCCTGGAGCGCTTCGCCGCCATCCTCCAGGGCAAGCACGACAACTACGATACCGACACGCTGCGCGCCCTCATCCTCGCCTCGGCCGAGGTCTCCCACACCGATCCCGACGGCGCGCACAAGGTCAGCCACCGCGTCATCGCGGATCATCTCCGCGCCACCTCCTTCCTGATCGCCGATGGCGTGCTGCCCTCGAACGAGGGCCGCGGCTACGTGCTGCGCCGGATCATGCGCCGCGCCATGCGCCACGCCCACCGGCTCGGCATGCGCGAACCCTTCATCTACCGCCTGGTCCCCGCCCTCACCCGCCAGATGGGCGTCGCCTTCCCCGAACTCCCTCGCGCCGAGGCCCTGATCGTCGAGACGCTGAAACTGGAAGAGCAGAAATTCGCCGTCATGCTCGAACGCGGCCTCTCGCTCCTTGAGGATGAGGTGCAGAAACTCGGCTCGGGCGAGAAACTCCCGGGCGCGGTCGCCTTCAAGCTCTACGACACCTACGGCTTCCCGCTCGACCTGACGGAAGACGCGCTGCGCGAGCAGCATCGCGGCCTCGACCATGAGGGCTTCACCGCGTCGATGGCGGAACAAAAAGCCCGCGCCCGCGCCGCCTGGGCCGGCTCCGGCGATGCCGCGACCGAAACCGTCTGGCTCGACCTGCGCGACCGTCTCGGCGGCACCGAGTTCCTCGGCTACTCGACCGAGGAGAGCGATGCCAGCCTCCTCGCCGTGGTGGTGAACGGCGCGCCCGCCGGCCGCGCCGAGGCCGGGCAGGAGGTCGCCCTCATCCTCAACCAGACGCCGTTCTACGCCGAAAGCGGCGGCCAGGTCGGCGACACCGGCACGCTCACCGCCCCCGGCGTCACCATCCGCGTCACCGACACCCAGAAAAAGGCCGGCGACCTCTTCGTCCATTACGGCAAGATCGAGGAAGGCGAGATCGCCCCCGGCGACTCCCTCCATGCCGAGGTCGATCACGCCCGCCGCGGCGCCATCCGCGCCCACCATTCGGCGACCCACCTGCTGCACGAGGCGCTGCGCCGCGCCCTCGGCCCGCACGTGACGCAGAAAGGCAGCCTGAACGCGCCGGACCGCCTCCGCTTCGACATCTCCCAGCCCCGCCCGGTGACGGGGGCGGAACTGCGCGCCGTCGAGCGCGAGGTCAACGCCCGCATCCGCGAGAACGCCGCGGTCGAAACCAGGCTCATGACGCCCGATGAAGCGGTCAAGCGCGGCGCGATGGCCCTGTTCGGCGAAAAATACGGCGACGAGGTGCGCGTCGTCTCGATGGGCGCCGGCGATGGCGGCAAGTCCGCCTATTCGATCGAGCTGTGCGGCGGCACCCATGTCGGTCGCACCGGCGATATCGGCGCCTTCCGCATCCTCGCCGAATCAGGCGTCGCCGCCGGCATCCGCCGCATCGAGGCGGTGACCGGCGAGGCCGCCCTCGCCGCCACCGAGGCCGCGGCCGACCTGCTGGAAGAGGCCGCCGCCGCGCTCAAGGTCGCCCCCGCCGAACTCCCCACCCGCATCGCCGCCCTGCTGGAGGAGAAAAAACGTTTCGAGCGGCAGGTCGCCGAGCTGCAGCGCAAGCTCGCCACCGGCGGCGCCGCGTCCGAGATCGAGGAGGTGGCCGGCATCAAGTTTGCCGCCCGCAATCTCGGCGAGGTCTCGCCGCGCGACCTGAAATCGCTGGCGGATTCCATCCTGAAATCGATGGGCTCGGGCATCGCCGCCCTGGTCTCCACCGCCGAGGGCAAGGCGAGCATCGTCGTCGCCGTCTCGCCGGACCTGACCGACCGCTTCAACGCCGTCACCCTGGTCCGCGCCGCTTCGGAAGCGGTCGGCGGCAAGGGCGGCGGCGGAAGGCCGGACATGGCCCAGGCCGGCGGCCCGGATGGCGGCAAGGCCGACGACGCCCTCGCCGCGATCCGCGCATCCCTCGGCGGCTAACCGCAGAGGGGGGAGCAAAAAATCAGCCGATCGACATCAGGCTGGCATTGCCTCCCGCCGCCGCGGTGTTGACGCTGACCGACTGCTCCTCGAGGAGGAATTCGAGCGGATAATCCCACTCGGAATGGTCCTCCGCCGGCAGGGCGTGGACCGGCACGATCGGCCCGTCCCGCTCCGCCAGCGCCATCTGCAGCGCGATCAGCGCGTCGCGATGGCCCTCGAACAGCACGGCGTGGAATTCCGCCCGCGCCACCGCGTCCTCCGGCGCCATCGCCGGGCGAATCTCCGCCGGCATCCGGGCAATCTCCGCCCCGGCGCCATCGCACAGCACCAGCGGCGCATTGCCGGTGGCAAGGCAGGCGGCAACCTGGCGCCACATGCCCGAAAGGCTCGCGGCCCGGCAGAGCACAAGCCCCTTCGGCTTCAGCCGCAGGGTATTCTGCTCGCCCACCGGCCCCGGCAGCTCGGCGTCGCGGAACGCCACCGCCGCATAGCGCAACGCCGGCGCGGTCTCGATCCCCTGCTCCCGCATCCAGCCGACCAGCTTCGCGAAGGCCGGCGCCGGTTCGCCCTCGCCACCCGCCATCGGCCGCCGCGCCAGCAGCCGGCGCAGGTAGAATGGCCCGCCCGCCTTCGGCCCGGTGCCCGAAAGCCCATGCCCGCCGAAGGGCTGCACGCCGACCACGGCGCCGACGATATTGCGGTTGACGTAGATATTGCCGGCCTCGGCCTTGCCGACCGCCTGCGCGATCGTCTCGTCGATCCGGCTGTGCACGCCGAAGGTGAGCGCATAGCCCAGCGCGTTCACCGCCTCGATCATCGCATTGCGCTCCTCGCGCCGGTACCGCACCACGTGCAGCACCGGCCCGAACACCTCGCGCTCCAGCGCCGAGGGGCGGTCGATCTCGATCATCGTCGGCGCCACGAACCAGCCGTTCTCGGTCTCCGGCGGCAGCGCCACCGAGAACACCTTATGCCCCCGCCCTTCCATCGCCTCGACATGGGCGCGGATATTGTCCCGCGCCTCCCGCGTGATCACCGGGCCGACATCGCTCGACAGCCTGTCGGTGGTCCCCACCGCGAGTTCCTCCATCGCCCCGCGCAGCATGGTCAGCAGCGCGCCGGCGATGTCGTCCTGCACCAGCAGGATGCGCAGCGCCGAGCAGCGCTGTCCGGCGGAATCGAAGGCCGAGGTCACGATATCGCCCACCGCCTGCTCCAACAGCGCCGAGGAATCGACCAGCATCGCGTTCTGCCCGCCGGTCTCGGCGATCAGCGGCACTGGCATACCGTGGGCATCGAGGCGGCGGGCGAGCGTGGCCTGGATCAGCCGTGCCACCGCGGTCGAGCCGGTGAACACCACGCCGCCGACCCTGGCATCCTCCACCAGTGCGGCGCCCGTCCGCCCATCGCCCGGCAGCAGCTGCAACGCATCCGCCGGGACGCCGGCCTCGTGCAGGATCCGCACGCCCTGGGCGGCGATCAGCGGGGTTTCCTCGGCCGGTTTGGCCAGCACCACATTGCCGGCGGCGAGCGCGGCGACGACCTGGCCGGCGAAAATCGCGAGCGGGAAGTTCCATGGGCTGATCGCCGCCACCACGCCGAGCGGGCGGTGGGATTCGTTGTCGAACCCATCCTGGAGCTGGCCCGCGTAATAGCGCATGAAATCGACCGCCTCGCGCACCTCGCCGATCGCCGCCGGGAGCGACTTGCCGGCCTCGCGCACGATCAGCCCGACCAGCGCCGTCATCCGGTGTTCGAGCAGGTCGGCGGCGCGGAGCAGGATCGCGGCGCGCTCGGCGGCAGGCGTCGCCTGCCAGATCGGCGCCATGGCCGCGGCGCGGGCGAGCGCGGCGCCGACCGCGCCCTCGTCCGGCTCAATGACGGTGCCGACGCGGTCGGCCGTATTCGCGGGGTTGAGCACGGCGCGGCCCGTTGCCGCGGGATCGGCGTCTGGCGGGGCGGCGCGCCAGTCCTGTTCGAGGCTCGCGAGCAGGGCCGAGCCAAGCGAGGCGAGACGCTGCTCGCTGGTGAGATCGAACCCGGCGGAATTGCGCCGCGTGCCCAGGATCGCGCCCGGCAGCGCGATCTTCGGATGCGGCGCGCCGAGCGGCTCGATCTTCCTCGCGGCGGCGACCGGGTCCTCGATCAGCGCCTCGACCGGCACGCGGTGATCGGCGAGGCGGTTGACGAAGGAGGTATTGGCGCCGTTCTCCAGCAGCCGGCGCACGAGATAGGCCAGCAGCGTCTCATGGGTGCCGACCGGCGCGTAGATCCGGCAGGGCCGGTCGAGCTTCTGCGGGCCGACGACTTCCTCATACAGCGGCTCGCCCATGCCGTGCAGGCACTGGAACTCGTAGTCCCCCACCTCGAAGGCCGGCCCGGCGAGGGCGTGGATGCTCGCCAGCGTCAGCGCGTTATGCGTCGCGAATTGCGGGAAGATCTCGGTGCGCGCCGCCAGCATCGCCCGCGCGCAGGCGAGGTAGGACAGGTCGGTGTGGATCTTGCGGGTAAAGACCGGGAAGCCTTCCAGCCCATCGAGCTGGGCGCGCTTGATCTCGCTGTCCCAGTAGGCACCCTTGACCAGCCGCACCATCAGCCGGTGGCGGCTGCGGCGGGCGAGGTCGATCAGGAACTCGATCACCGAGCGCGCGCGCTTCTGGTAGGCCTGCACCACGAAGCCGATGCCGTTCCAGCCGG
>JAJZFF010000662.1 GCA_021805485.1 Pseudomonadota bacterium | reverse complement strand
GCCTTCTTCGGCTGGGTGTTCGACGGATATGAGACCTACGCCCTGATCACCGTGATTGGCCCTGCGATGGCCGCGCTTCTGCCAGCGTCCGAACGCGGGCACATCCATGCCGCCGCCGGCCTTGCCATTGCCATTACCCTGCTCGGCTGGGCGGCCGGTGGAACGGTTGGCGGCATTGCTGCCGATTATATCGGCCGCAAGCGGATGCTGCTGATATCGGTGGTTGGCTACAGCCTGTTTACCGGTCTGACCGCATTCAGCACGTCGGTCGGCATGCTCGTGGCGTTCCGCTTCCTCACCGGCCTGTTTCTCGGTAGCGAATGGAGCACTGGCAATTCGCTGCTGGCCGAAACCTGGCCGAACGAGGCCCGCCCCAAGGGCGCCGGCTTTCTGCAGTCCGGCTTCGGGTTCGGCGCCTTCCTCGCTGCAGCCGTCTGGTACCTGCTGCGTCCGTTGGGGCCCGACGCGTGGCGTGCGATGTTTCTGGTCGGCGTCCTTCCGGGCTTTCTTGTGCTGTTTCTGCGTCGCCGCATCGACGATTCAGAAGCATGGGCACGGGCGGTTCGCGAGAAGCGCTGGGCCGTGACTGAAAATTCCGGCAGGCTGAGCCTGTCGGCGCGTCCTTTCACGCTCTTCCAGCTCTTCGCCGATCCGGAGGGCCGGCGCCGGACCGTGCTGGCCTGCCTGATGTCGATCAGCACGACGATGGGGTGGTGGGGAATCGCCACTTGGATACCCGGCTTCGTCGGGGGCTTCGCTGCCCATCACGGGCTTCACGGGCCATACTGGGCGAGCGTTGCCGGGCTCGTCTACACTGCGGGAGCCGTGGTTGGCTATCTCGTTTCTGGCTTCCTTGCCGACTGGATGGGCAGGCGGCGTTACCTAGTCTTCCTGTTCGTCGGTGGCCTCGTCATGACACCGGCGGTCTATCTATGGTCACATTCCCTCGCCACGCTGCTCTTCGCCTCATGGCTGAACGGCTTCTGGACCCTCGGCGCGTTTTCCTGGTACGCGATCTATCTGCCGGAACTCTTCGCAACCAATGTGCGCGGTACTGCTTCGGCATTTGTCTTCAATGCCTCGCGGTTTATCGCGTTTCTCGGTCCGCTGATGGCTGGGGAATTGATTGGCGCGCTGGGCGGGCTGGCACATGTCGCGCTGGCCTTTTCCGTGATCTATGTCATCGGCCTCGTTGTCGCGCCGTTCATGCCGGAAACGAAAGGGCAGCCGCTGCCGCAATGATGCGTCACGCGGCGTTCAGAACCGGGCCTTGAGCCCGACATTGACGGCCTCGGCATTCATGCCGGACGGCGCGTAATTTACGCTGACACCGGCATTCCAGCTCCATGCCCGGTCAAGCCTGCCGCTCAGCTGAAAGCCGGCCCGAAGGACATTCACCGGCAGGTTCTGTCCCGACAGGTTGAATGTGGCAGCCGGCGTCGCTTCGAAGGCACCCTGACTATTGCTGCTTCCGCCCAGCCGATGCTGCCATGCCAGACGCCCGCTGGCCAGTATCGCGTGGCCGAAGAGATCGAGCACCGTCCGGCCGCGCAGGCCGGTCGTCACATACCCGTCTGTCTGGTCGACAGCCGGCATCGCGAGGCCGAACCCGAGGCCGCCGGTTTCACTGACCGCGTGTTCATAGAGGTGCACGGCGCCGAGTCGAACATAGGGCGTCCAGGCCCCGATGCGATAGCCCGCTTCCGCCGCGAGGCCGCCGATCGTTCCCGTCGGTTCGCTGCTGACGGGGGCCGTCTGGTAGCCGAGCAGGACCGAGCGATCGACCCGCCCGTTCATCCACCCATAACTGACCTGACCCGTCAGGTAGGGGCCGGCGGCACCGCCAAGCCGGGCATAGGCGGTTGCGGTATCAAGGTCGCTGTGGAACCGCCCGCCGAAGCCGTTGAGGCTTGCATTGGCCTGATCATGGGCAAAGGCGACCCCGGCCGTGAAGTCCGGTGCGATAGGCGTGTCAAGGCCCACCACAACCCCGTTGTCGTTGTAATGGGCGCCATCTGTCCCGGTCTCACGGAAGCTGCCGAAGGTTCCAAGATAGCGCACCCAGACGGAGGTCGTCGGGCCGGCTTGGTGTTCGGCCGCATGACCGGCGATCGCACGGCTGATCGACATGTCCTCGTCGATCGTGATCGTGCGAAGCGTTGGATAGATTTCACCGGACAGGCTGGTGAGGCTTGCCTGTGCCTGCTGGGCGGTTCTGGCGGAGAGAACGGCGGCGACAGCGTTGAGGAAGGTCGGGTTAGCCGCCGCCTCACCAGCTGACCAGGTGTTGATCTGCTGCAGGGCTCCCTGAACGCCGGAAGCCGCCGCCACCGCAACCGGGGTTGCGCCCGGCATGGCCGCAGCGACCTGGGCGACGTTCGAACGCGTTACCGTCGCCGTCAGATCCTGAGCGCCATATTGCAGGTTGCTCACGGTATAATAAACGCCAGCGCCATAGGTCTGGTTGGAGAAGGCGCCCTGAATCGAGCCGGCGCTGATGAATGTCTCGATCGATTGCGGCAGGTAGGTCTGCGGCGGCGCCAGAACCTTGAAGGTTCCGTTGAGTTGTGCCTTGCCGCTGACGGTCAGCGGATTGCCGATCGCGATCGCCGTCGAACTCCCGGAGCCTGTTGCGTAGTTTCCGTTGATGGTAAGGCCGCTGCTACCGGCGGCGGCCTGGCTGACCAACGTGCCGCCGGCGTTTGTCACGCTTCCATTGACGGTGCCGGAGCCGCCGAAGCTGCCTCCGTTGATCGTGACGGCCGAGCCGAGCGAACCCGTGAGGGCAAGGTTTCCGCCGTTGATGGTGGTGCCGCCGGCATATCCGTCGTTGCCGGTGAGGGTGAGCGTGCCGGTGGTGCCGTCAACGACGAGGCCGCCGGAGCCGCCGATATTGTTCGAGAACGTGCCCTGATCGCTGCCAATGTTGGCGGTGAAGGTGCCGAAGGCGAACTGAGCGGGTCCGTTGATCGCAGCGGCGGCGTTCACAAGGCCCCAGCCATAGGTGGTGTTGGGGGCGGGCGCCGAGCCGAGAGGCGTCGCTGTGGTCAGGAGTGTATCGGAGACATTGGCCGGCGTGAACCACGGAAATTTCTGCCAGATCAGCGCGGCCACACCGGTGATGATCGGCGCGGAAAAAGACGTGCCAACTGCAAAGCCGGTATTGAATGAGGTCCCGGCGACGATCGGCACCTGGTCGTAACCCGGCGCGGCAATGCACCATTGGGCGGTGATGCCGCAGGCGTTGGATGTCGGGTCGAGGCCGCTCACCTGACCCAGGCTATTGATGTCGACATTCACCGCCGAGATCCATTGGGGCTGCAACGAATTCGTGTAAGCCGGCGCCTCTGCCTCGACGCTGATGTCGTTTGGCGACTGCGGGTTGTTGCCCGCTGCCCACACATAAAGATTGCCGGTACCGAATGGCGCGAATAGTGCCCCGATCTGCTGCGAAGCCTGGATGGCGGCCGAGGCCGTCGAGAAACTGCTGGCATTTTCTGCGAGGGACTGGTTGAACAGATGAACACCGTTGGCCATCAGGTCCTGATACGTCTTGCCGTAGAGCGTGCAGGCGCCGGTGGCATCGCAGGTCTGGGCGACGTAAAGCGTCGCATCTGGCGCAACGCCGCCAGCAAAGAAGTTCACTGGCCCTTGCGTATTGTCGTAGGTGCCTTGGGTCGCTCCTCCGAGGAGCGCCGTCACGATCGACCCGTGACCATAAGGGTCGTTCGCTGACGCGATGTTATTCTGATTTAGCGTGTTATTGCCCTGAGCGAGGTATGAGTTGAACCAGGCAACCCGTCCCTGGAGGGCCTGCACGCCGGTATTGGCGCCGGTATCGAGGATTCCGATAGATACGCCAGCCCCGGTGGCTCCCTCCTGTATCGCGGTAACCACAGTGGTCGGCACATACTGATTATACGCGGGGTAGGTCCAGGTCTGGGCCGTCCCAAGATTGATCAGCGTCTGCAAGGTCGACAGGAGAGGCGTCGAGGTCGGGGACGTTGGTGTGGAAACCGATGACGGCGCGGGCAGGCTCGACGAGGCGGTGCCACCGCCACCCCCCCCGCCGCCCGAACAGGCAGACAGGCTCAACGCCGTGGCGGCAAGGAGGGAGAACCGCCTTGAGATCTTCATATCCGTTCCCCGTCATGATGATCTCGGCCCGGTGCTGGAAGACGCGCGGTATCGATAGCGCCGGCGCGCTTTGTGGAGCATGCCGAGGGGCGGGCAGGATGAGCTAGAGGAAGGTCGATGCGTGTCATGGTGTGACACACGCTACGAAGTTAATCTAAATTATTTATTAAAAAATAACTTTTCGATATCGTTGAGATATAATTCTAACTATCGAATAAATCAAAATATAAATTAAATTAAAATAAATGAAAATTATGATCACTAAATTTTATTAGCATTAAAAAATTAAACGATACCGAAATGATCAAAACATCTTCCGATCCAATCGGATCAAGAGTCGTCGAGGACTGTACGCGCCCGGCGACGAACCACATCGGAACGCGAGCCAACGGCTTTCCTATTCTACGCATAGCAGAGGTGGCAGTCACATTCCGTGGAGATCGCAGGTATTTCGAAACGATGATATTCTGGCTGCCGATGCCGTGCTTAATTTGCCCATATTCCGGGAATTATCACCTACCTATCTCGAGATTCATTTGCTCGACCATTCCGACTTTTATTCGCGCGGATGGGCGGAGGTGGCTGGGTCGAATTGAGGTCTCTACCGGCTGGTTCAGCCTCATCCCTTTGGTTGATCGAGAGAACGGGTGAATGCCTGTGGAGCAGATTGCAGTGGGCGACGTGCGCGCGATTGAACGGTTGAGGTTCGCGGGGCTGCTGACCTGCCATGTGGGGATTCGGATTGAGGTTGCCGCATCGACGGTACGCCTGACGCTACGGCGGCTGGAGGCGGCTGGAATGGGCGCGGATCCGCCGGGAGTTACAGCGCAAGCACCTCTCGCCGTGCATCCAGGGGGATCGCGATAGCTGCTTCTGTGAGCTCTGCCGGAACTGGGAGGGCAAGTTGCCGGTGACAATGCGCCAGACGCATGCCTCGAATAAGAAGCTGTTTGTCGATGATGCCGGCGATTCGGTGCTGGTGGTGGTTGGACGACTCACCTGCGAGACGCGTGCGGCCCAGATCTTCGTCGCTGTTCTCGGCGCGTCGCGCTGCATCTATGCCGAGGCGACCTCGACTAGATGCTTGATCCTGATTTTGATGCTGACAGGCACGCTCTCAGGCGCCACGGGAGGCTCCGGCCGACGGCCCCCCCCCCCTTTCTGCCGTCACCGGCTTCCTGTCGGGGCAACCAGCAGGCTGTAAAGGGAACGGCGCGGAGCGGCGGGCCATGATCATTACCGCCGCTCCGCGCTGGGGCATCGCTCAGAACAGCCCGGCCGCGATGTTGATGGCTAGAGCCAGCACCACTGTATTGAACAGGTAGCCGATCACGCCCTGCAATGTCGCCAGCCGCCGCATCTTGCGGCTGAGGATGTTC
>JAJZFF010000366.1 GCA_021805485.1 Pseudomonadota bacterium | reverse complement strand
ATGCGCGCACCCGGCGGCTCGTTCATCTGGCCATAGACCAGCGCCACCTTGGAGCCCTCGGTGGTGTTGTCGCCGAGCTTGATGACGCCGGCGTCGATCATTTCGTGGTAGAGATCATTGCCCTCGCGGGTGCGCTCGCCGACCCCGGCGAAGACCGAGACGCCGCCATGGCCCTTGGCGATGTTATTGATCAGCTCCTGGATGAGCACGGTCTTGCCCACGCCGGCGCCGCCGAACAGGCCGATCTTGCCGCCCTTCAGGTAAGGCGCGAGCAGGTCGACGACCTTGATGCCGGTGACGAGAATTTCGGCCGAGGTCGCCTGCTCGTCGAAGCTCGGCGCCTGGCGGTGGATCGGCGCGGTGCGGGTGGTCGGAATCGGTCCGCGCTCGTCGATCGGCTCGCCGATCACGTTGAGGATACGGCCGAGGGTTTCCGGGCCGACGGGAACGGCGATCGCCTCGCCGGTGTCGCTCACCTCGTCGCCGCGGGCGAGACCGTCGGTGCTGTCCATCGCGATGCAGCGGACGGTGCGCTCGCCGATTTCCTGCGCCACTTCGAGCACCAGCCGGCGGTCGCCCACCTTGGTTTCCAGCGCGTTGAGGATGTAGGGCAGTTCGCCCTCGAACTGCACGTCGACCACGGGACCCATGATCTGCGTGATGCGGCCGGTAACGTTCTTTGCCATATGCGTAATTCCCTAGACCTCAGAGCGCTTCCGCGCCGGAAATGATCTCGATCAGTTCCTTGGTGATGTTCGCCTGACGGGTGCGGTTGTAATTCAGCGTGAGGCGGTTGATCATCTCGCCCGCATTGCGCGTCGCGTTGTCCATCGCGGTCATGCGCGCGCCCTGTTCGCCGGCGGCGGATTCGAGCAGCGCGCTGTAGATCTGCACCGCAAGGTTGCGCGGCAGCAGACGGTCGAGCAGCGTGCCGTCATCCGGCTCGATCTCGTAATCGCCGGCGTGCTGGCCCGATCCGGAATTGTCGTTCGCGGCCTGGCCGGCGCTCGCCGGGATCAGCGGCGTCTCGCTCGGCACCTGCGACATCACCGAAACGAAGCGGTTGAACATAAGCGTGCAGATGTCGAACTTGCCGCCGTCGAACGCCGCGACGATCTGCTGCGCGATCGCTTCGGCATCGGCGAACTCGATCGTTTTCTTGCCGACGAAATTCGCCTCGCCGGTGATCTTATCGCGCATGTCGCGGCGGAAGAAGTCGCGCCCCTTGCGGCCGACCGTGAACAGCCGGACCTGCTTGCCCTCCGCCTCGAGCTTGCGCACCCGCGCCCTGGCGGCGCGGTTGATCGAGGAATTGAACGGGCCGGCGAGACCGCGATCGGCGGTGACGACGACGATGAGATGCGTGCGGTCCGCCCCGTTGCCGACGAGCAGCGCCGGCGCGTTCGGGTTCGCCGCCGCGCCCTCGGCAAGGGCGCCCATCATCGCCGCCATCCGCGTGGCGTAGGGCCGTGCCGCCTCGGCCTGCGCCTGGGCGCGGCGCAGCTTGGCGGCGGCGACCATTTTCATCGCCTTGGTGATCTTCTGCGTCGACTTGACGCTGGCGATCCGGTTCCGGAGGGCTTTCAGGCTGGCCATCTGTGCCGACCGCCGCTTACGCGAAGCTGGAGGCGAAGGACTTGACGAAGTCGACGAGCTTCGTCTCGGTCTCCTTCTTGATTTCGCGGTCGTTGCGGATCGAGTCGAGGATTTCCGGCGAACGCGCCTTCATCTCGGAGATCAGCTGGGCCTCGAAATCGCCGATGCGGTTGACCGGCACCTCGTCGAGATAGCCGCGGGTGCCGACGAAGATCGACACCACCTGCTCCTCCACCGGCAGCGGCTTGAACTGCGGCTGCTTGAGCAGCTCGGTCAGGCGCGCGCCGCGGGCGAGCAGCTTCTGGGTCGAGGCATCGAGATCCGAGGCGAACTGCGCGAAGGCCGCCATCTCGCGATACTGCGCGAGGTCGAGCTTGATCTTGCCGGCGACCTGCTTCATCGCCTTGATCTGCGCGGCCGAGCCGACGCGCGAGACCGAGTTGCCGACGTTCACCGCCGGGCGGATGCCCTTGAAGAACAGTTCGGTCTCGAGGAAGATCTGCCCGTCGGTGATCGAGATCACGTTGGTCGGGATATAGGCCGAGATGTCGCCCGCCTGGGTCTCGATGACCGGCAGCGCGGTCAGCGAGCCGGCGCCGAACTCGTCGGACATCTTCGCGGCGCGCTCGAGCAGGCGCGAGTGCAGGTAGAACACGTCGCCCGGATAGGCCTCGCGTCCCGGCGGGCGGCGCAGCAGCAGCGACATCTGGCGATAGGCGACGGCCTGCTTCGAGAGATCGTCATAGACGATCAGCGCGTGCATCCCGTTGTCGCGGAAATACTCGCCCATCGCGCAGCCCGTGTAGGGGGCGAGGAACTGCATCGGCGCCGGCTCGGAGGCGGTGGCGGCGATGACGATGGAGTATTCCATCGCGCCGTTTTCCTCGAGCGTGCGCACGAGCTGGGCGACGGTGGAGCGCTTCTGCCCGACCGCGACGTAGATGCAGTAGAGCTTCTTGCTCTCGTCGTCCTGCGCGTTCAGCGGCTTCTGGTTGATGAAGGTGTCGACGATGATCGCGGTCTTGCCGGTCTGACGGTCGCCGATGACCAGCTCGCGCTGGCCGCGGCCGATCGGGATCAGCGCGTCGATCGACTTCACGCCGGTCTGCATCGGCTCGTGCACCGACTTGCGCGGGATGATGCCGGGCGCCTTGGTCTCGACCAGGCGGCGCTCGGTCGCCTCGATCGGGCCCTTGCCGTCGATCGGGTTGCCGAGCGCGTCGACCACGCGGCCGAGCAGGCCCTTGCCGACCGGCACGTCGACGATGCGGCGGGTGCGGGTGACGGTGTCGCCCTCGCGGATCGCCTTGTCGTCGCCGAAGACGACGACGCCGACATTGTCGTTCTCGAGGTTCAGCGCCATGCCCTGAACGCCGGCATTCGGAAACTCGACCATCTCGCCGGCCATCACGTTTGCGAGGCCGAACACGCGCGCGATGCCGTCACCGACCGACAGGACCTGGCCGGTTTCGGCGACGTCCGTCTCGGTGTCGAAGCTCGCGATCTGCTTCTTCAGAATCTCGGAGATTTCGGCGGGGCGGATCTCCATATCAGGCGGCTCCCTTCATCACATGGCGCAGGCGTTGCAGGCGCGATTTCAAACTGGTGTCGTAAAGCTTCGATCCGATCCGCACGGTCAGCCCGCCGAGCAGCGACGGGTCGACCGTTTCGCGGATGGTGACGCGCCCGTAGCCGGCCTCGGCGAGGCGGGCGGTGAGTTGGGCGCGCTGGGTGTCGGTGAGCGGATGCGCCGAGGCGATGTCGGCCGCGACCACGCCGCGCTTCTCCGCGACATAGACGGCAAATCCCGCGACCAGCGACGGCAGGTCGGCCAGGCGGCGGTTGGCGATGGCGGTGCCGATGAAATTGCGGACGAGATCGGACACGCCCTGGCTGGCGAGCACCTGTTCCATGGCGCGCCCGGCCTCGCGCGCGTCGATCGAACGGCTGGCGATCAGGCGGCGCAGCGACGGGTCTTCCGCGAACAGCCGGCCCAGTGCCGCCATTTCGGAGACCACTTCATCGAGCTGCTTGCGTTCGTCGGCGAGTTCATAAAGCGCCCGCGCATAGCGGGCCGACAGGCCGGATGTCCGGTCCTGCTGCGGGGAGGCGGCTTGCGGCGATGCGGAAACGGCGGACGACACCAGTATGACCCTGCTTTCGATCTCAGTTCTTGCGTTTCAACCCCGGACCGGCCCGCCGCGCCCTGTCGGCCAGAGTGCGGACATGCCTTCCCGTGCGCTTTTTCAAGCGATGCGCGCCAGTAGCATACGCCCCCCGGCCGCGCAACGCATGCGCTCACAGGAATGAGATCGGATCGATGTCGATATCGATCCGCGCGGCGCGGGGCAGCCCCTCGGCGCGAGCACGGTCGAGCCAGGCGCGCAGCACGGGCTGCACCGCGATCCCGCGCGGCGCGCGCAGCAGCAGGCGGCGGCGATGCCGGCCGCGCAGCATGGCGAAGGGGGCCGGCGCCGGGCCGAGCACCTGCACGCCATCGCGCGGCTGGGTGCGGGCGAGGGCGGCGGCGGCGGCATCGGCGGTGGCGGCCTCGTCGGCGCTGACGATCAGCGCGGCGAGCCTTCCGAAGGGCGGCCAGTGGCCCGGCGCGCGCAGATCGGCCTCGGCGCGGCGGAATCCGGCGAGGTCGTTGCCGATGAGGGCGCGCATCACCGGATGCTCCGGCGCGTAGGTCTGCAGCAGGACACGGCCGGGCAGGCGCCCGCGCCCGGCGCGGCCGGCGACCTGGTGCAGCAACTGGGCGCTGCGCTCGCCGGCGCGCAGGTCGCCGCCGCCGAGGCCGAGATCGGCATCGACCACGCCGACCAGCACGAGGTCGGGGAAGTGCCAGCCCTTGGCGATCATCTGCGTGCCGATCACGAGGTCGATCTCGTGGGCGACGATGGCGCGCAGCGCCGCCTCCGCCTGCTCGGCGGTGGTGATGGCGTCGCTCGCCATCAGGATTGTGCGGGCGGCGGGGAACAGCTCGGCGACTTCCTCGGCGATGCGTTCCACGCCGGGGCCGATCGGGACGAAACTCTGCTCCGCGGCGCAGTCCGGGCATTTGGCGGGCACCTGCGCGGCGTGACCGCAATGGTGGCAGAGCAGGTGGCCGGGCCGGCGGTGTTCCACCAGCCAGGCGGTGCAGTTCGGGCAGGTGAGCCGGTGCCCGCAGCCGCGGCAGAGGGTCAGCGGCGCATAGCCGCGGCGGTTGAGGAAGAGCATCGCCTGGCCGCCGCCTTCCAGCGTGGTCTCCAGCGCGCCGGCCAGCACGGGAGAGAGAAAGCGGCCGCGCGCGGGCGGGGCGGCGCGCAGGTCGATCGCCTCGATCGCCGGCAGCCTCGCGCCGCCATGGCGGGCGGCGAGGGTGATGTGGCGGTAGCGGCCGGCTTCGGCGTTCACCGCCGATTCGAGGCTCGGCGTGGCGGAGGCGAGGATGACGGCGCAGTCGGAGATCCGCCCGCGCACCACCGCCATGTCGCGCGCATGGTAGGTCACGCCGTCCTCCTGCTTGTAGGCGGCCTCGTGCTCCTCATCGACCACGATCAGGCCGGGATCGGCGAAGGGGAGGAACAGCGCCGAGCGGGCGCCGAGCACCAGCTTCGCCGCGCCGCTCGCGACCGCGTGGTAATTGGCGCGGCGGGTCGCGGGTGTCAGCCCGGAATGCCACAGCGCCGGCGCCGCGCCGAAGCGGGCGGCGAAGCGCGCGGCGAACTGGGCGGAGAGCGCGATTTCCGGCACCAGCACCAGCGCCTGCCGCCCCTCCCGCAAGCAGGCGGCGATGGCCTCGCAGAACACCTCGGTCTTGCCCGCGCCGGTAACGCCCTCGAGCAGCGTGACCTCGAACCGCCGTGCGGCGACCGAGGCGCGCAGGGCGGCGGCGGCCTCTTCCTGTGCCGCCGACAGCGCGGGCGGCGCGTGGTCGGGGTCGGGCAGCGGAACAGACG
>JAJZFF010000546.1 GCA_021805485.1 Pseudomonadota bacterium | reverse complement strand
ATCTCGCCTCGGTGGATCATGCGCGGGCCCTCGGCATCGAGTGCGTGTATCAGGACCTCGCCCTGGTCAACACGCTGCCGATCTATCACAACATGTTCCTGAACCGCGAGCTCAGGACACCGCTCGGCATGCTCGATCACAAGACGATGCGCCGGCGCGCGGCGGAGGCGCTCGAGGATATCGGCGTCAACATCCCCTCGGTCGACGAGGAGGTGGAGATGCTCTCGGGCGGGCAGCGGCAGGCGATCGCGATCGCCCGCGCGGTCTATACCGATGCCAAGATCCTGCTGCTCGACGAGCCGCTCGCCGCGATGGGCGCGCGCGAGGCCGGGCTGATCATCGACCTGATCCAGCGCCAGCGCGCCCGCGGCGACATCTCGATCATCATGATCATGCACAACTATGCCCAGACCCTGGAGATTGCCGATCGCGTCATGCTGATGCAGCATGGCGAGGTGACGTTCTCGGGGGCGGCGCGCGACACCTCGGTCGAGGAACTGCTCGAGATCGTGCGGCGCGAATACCGCGCGGCGCGGGCGCGCTGACGCCCGGAGCCGGCGACGATACATCACGACGGAAGAAGGATCATCATGACCGCACACGCCAATGCAATCTATCCGAGCCTCAAGGACCGGGCGGTGTTCATCACCGGCGGCGGCGGTGGCATCGGCGCCTCCGTCGTCCAGCATTTCGCCGAGCAGGGTAGCCGCATCGTCTTTGTCGACATCGACGCGGCGGGCGGCCAGCGCGTGGTCGAGCAGGTGATGGCGAAGGGTCATGCCGCGCCGCATTTCATCCAGTGCGACCTGCGCGACATCGACGCGCTGAAAGCCGCGATCGCCGAGGGCGCCAAGGCAGTCGGCCCGTTCACCGTGCTGGTGAACAACGCCGCCCATGACGAGCGCCACCCGACGATGGAGGTTACGGTCGAATACTGGGACGAACGGCTGCAGGTGAACCTGCGGCACCAGTTCTTCGCCGCCCAGGCGATCATCCCGATGATGAAGGCCGCAGGCGGCGGCGCCATCGTCAATTTCGGGTCGAGCAGCTGGCACAAGGGCCAGGGCGGCATGCCCGCCTACGTGACCGCCAAGGCCGGCATCGAGGCGCTGACGCGCAGCCTCGCGCGGGATTTCGGGCCGGACAACATCCGCGTGAACTGCGTGGTGCCGGGCTGGATCATGACCGAACGGCAGATCGAGAAATGGCTGACGCCGGAGGGCGAGGAGACGCTGATGAAGCAGCAGTGCCTCAAGCAGAAGCTGGCGCCGGCCGATGTCGCGCGGATGGTGCTCTGGCTCGCCGCCGACGACAGCCGGATGGTGACCAGCCACAATTTCTTCGTCGACGCCGGCTGGATCTGAGCGGCGCGGGCGGATGACCGGCCGCCGATGATCGGCCTCGACTGGGGGACGACTAGGCTGCGCGCCTTCCGCATCGCGGAGGATGGCGCGGTCCGCGACGTGCGGCGCGCCGATCGCGGCGTGCTGAGCGTGAAACCGGGCGGTTTCGCCGACACGCTGCGCGACATCGCCGGCGACTGGCTGGGGGCCGGCGAGCGGCGGGTGCTGATCGCCGGCATGGCCGGCAGCCGCCAGGGGTGGCAGGAAGTGCCGTATCTCGACTGTCCGGCGGAGTTCGGCGCCATCGCCGCCGCCGCGCGGCCGGTGGCGTTCGACGTGGCGGAGGTGTTCATCCTGCCCGGACTTGCGGCGCGGGACGAGGCGGGCGTGCCGGAAGTGATGCGCGGCGAGGAGACGCAGATCGTCGGCGCCGCGGATGGTGACGCGCGCCGGCTCGTCTGCCTGCCCGGCAGCCATTCGAAATGGGCCACGGTGGCAGCCGGGCGGATCGAGGGGTTCCGCTCCTACATGACCGGCGAGGCGTTTGCCGCGATCGGCGGGGCGACGATCCTCGCGCAGACGATCGAGGCCGGCGCGCCGGACCCGGCCGCCTTCGCCGACGGCGTTACCCGGGCGGGCCAGCCGGGCGGGTTGTTGCACCATCTCTTCGGCGTGCGGACCAGGGTGCTGCTCGATGGCGTCGCGAAGACCGCCGCGCGGGACTATCTCTCGGGTCTGCTGATCGGCCACGAGGTGCGCCACGCGCTGCCGCCGGACGCGGCCGAGGTGACGCTGATCGGCGATGCCTCGCTGTGCAGCCTCTACCGCGACGCGATCGTGTTGTGCGGCGGCACGGCAAGACTTCATGACGCCGGGGCGGGCGATGCCGCCTGTCTTGGCCTTGCCCGGCTCGGGGAGCAGATTCCATGGCGACACTGAAAGACCATCTCGACGCCTGCCCGCTGGTCGCGATCCTGCGCGGCGTTTCGCCGGACGAGGCGGAGGCGGTGGGCGAGGCGCTGGTCGGGGCCGGGCTGCGGATCATCGAGGTGCCGCTGAACTCGCCCGACCCGTTCGAGAGCATCGCCCGCCTCGCCCGTCGCTTCGGCGACCGCGCGCTGATCGGGGCCGGAACGGTGATGACGGCCGCGGACATCGCCCGCCTCGCCGGCGCCGGCGGACGGCTGATGGTCACCCCGCATGCCGATCCCGATCTCGTGCGGGAGGCGAAGCGGCACGGACTGGTCGCGCTGCCCGGCTTTTTCACCCCGGCCGAGGCTTTCGCGCTGATCAGGGCCGGGGCGGACGGGCTGAAGCTGTTTCCGGCCGAGGCGGCGAGCCCGGCGGTGCTCAAGGCCCTGCGCGCCGTGCTGCCGCCGGCGCTTCCCGTATTGCCGGTCGGCGGCGTCTCACCGGAGACGATGGCACCCTGGCGCGCGGCCGGGGCGATGGGGTTCGGCATCGGCTCGGCGCTCTATCGCCCGGGCGATGACGCCGCCGCGGTGCGCGAAAAGGCGGACAACTTTATCTCTGCCCTCAAGGCCTGATCCGCCGCCCCCCTCTGGTCTTCGTGGCGTTTGTCTTTTATCGTTTGAGGTCAAGGGCCGGAGAGTCCGGCCGCAACGAAGAGGGGGAAGGGCGCTGCCATGTCCGAGGCTTTTCATGTCTATGACGACCGCTTTCGTTCGATGCTGCTGTTCAATGCGGCGATCGAGAAAATCGCCACGGGCTTCCGCTGGGCGGAAGGGCCGGTGTGGATCGGCGAGCAGAACTGCCTGCTGTGGAGCGACATTCCGAACGACAGGATGATGCGCTGGACGACGAACGGGACGGTCGACGTCTATCGCGCGCCGGCGCGGCACACCAACGGCCATACCCGCGACCGCCAGGGGCGGCTGATCAGCTGCGAGCATGGCGGCCGCTGCGTCAGCCGCACCGAATACGATGGCTCGGTGACCATTCTGGTCGACCGTTTCGAGGGCAAGCGGCTGAATTCGCCCAACGACGTCGTCGTGAAGTCGGACGGCACGATCTGGTTTACCGACCCCGATTACGGCATCTGGAGCGACTATGAGGGCCATCGCGCGGACAGCGAGATCGGCGCGTGCAATGTCTATCGCTTCGATCCGGCCAGCGGCGCGCTCGGCATCGTCGCCAGCGATTACGAGCGGCCGAACGGCATCGCCTTCAGCCCGGATGAATCGAAGCTGTATATCGCCGACACCGGCATGACCCACCGGCCCGACGGCCCGCATCACATCCGCGTGCATGACGTGATCGACGGCGCGCGGCTCGGGCCGGGCAAGGTCTTCGCCGAAATCCCGAACGGCTTCGCCGATGGCTTCCGGCTCGACGAGCACGGCAATGTCTGGTCGAGTTGCGGCACGGCGAACGGCGTTGCCGTCTTCGCGCCGGACGGCACGCCGCTTGGCAAGATCGACCTGCCCGAGGCGACCAGCAACCTCGTGTTCGGCGGACCGAACCGCAACCGCCTGTTCATGACGGCGACGAGCTCGGTTTACGCGCTCTACGTCGCAGTACGCGGCAACAAGACAGTGTAACTGCATCTTTATTTCGTTTGTCAGCCACCGGGAAGTGCTGTATCGAACCGATAATAAACCGTCCAGAATGAAGGGAGGATGCTCATGGAATTCGAAAACCAGACCGCTGATCCGATCGGCGGCCTCAATCTGACCGGCGCAACGCGCCGCACTCTGATCACCGGGCTCGCGGGCGGGCTTGGCCTTGCCGCCCTGCCCCGCTTCGGCCTCGCGAACGGCCGCAAGCTCAAGATCGCTCTCTCGAACTCGTATATCGGCAACGAGTGGCGCATCGAGATGGTCAACCTCTTCAAGGCGGCGCTGCAGATGGAGCCGTACAAGAGCGAGATCGAGGGCTCCTATTACAACTCCGGCAACAACGTCTCGCAGGAAAGCCAGCAGATTTCCGGCATGATTGCCGAGCGGGTCGACGCGATCCTGGTCGACGCCGCCTCGCCGACCGGGCTGAACGGCATCATCCAGCAGGCGCATGCGCGCGGCATCCTCGTCATCTCCTTCGACAATGTCGTCACCACGCCGGCGGCGCTGAAGGTGAACACCGACCAGTTCAAGTTCGGTGAAACCCTCGCCGAGTGGCTGGTGAAGAAACTCGACGGCAAGGGCAACGTCATCATGGTGACGGGCGTTGCCGGCACGACGGTGAACCAGCAGCGCAATCTCGGCGCCGAATCGGTGTGGAAGAAGCATCCCGGCATCAAGGTGGTCAGCCGCTTCGCGGGGGACTGGGACTCGGCGACCGCGGAGAAGAACACCGCTTCCGTGCTGCCCTCGCTGCCCAAGGTCGACGGCATCTGGTGCCAGGGCGGAACCGACGGCGTGCTGAAGGCGTTCATCGCCGCCAACCGTCCGCTGCCGCCCACTGCCGGCGAGGCCGAGAACGGGTTCCGCAAGTTCATGGTCGGCTACATGGGCCACAAGGTCGACGGGCTGTCGATCGGCCAGCCGCCCTATCTGGTGCTCGTCGCCCTGGAACTGGCGCGCCAGGTGCTGAACAAGAAGTATCCGCGCAAGGACATCACCATTCCGTTCCCGTTCGTGACCGACGCGACGGTGAAATCCGGCGTGACGGTGTTCCCGAACCTGCCCGACAGCTTCTTCGCCGATTTCACCGACAGCGGACCCGACGCGGTGGTGAAGATCTGCGTCGATGCCGCGCTGCACGGCAAGCCCTGCGGCGGTAATCTGACCGTTCACCTGCCCAAGGCATGACCGCGCCCGCGATCGCGGCGCGGGACATCAGCAAGTCGTTCGGCGGCGTCAAGGCCCTGACCAGGGCCTCGATCGCCGTCGCACGCGGCAGAGTTCATGCGCTGGTGGGCGAGAACGGCGCCGGTAAGTCGACCCTGATCAAGATTCTCGGCGGCCGGATCCCGCCGGATGAAGGCACGGTGGACACCGCCGAAGCCGGGCTGCGCGTCGGCACCGTGTTCCAGGAACTGACGCTGCTGCCCTTCATGACCGTGGCGGAAAACCTGCTGCTCGGCCGCGAGCCGCGCACCCGGCTTGGCCTGATCGACCGGACCGCGATGCCGGCGATCGCCGAGGCGGAGCTCTCCGGGCTCGGGATCACCCATATCGACACCCGCGCCCTTGCGGCCGATATCTCGCTCGCCGAGCGCCAGATCATCGAGATTGCCCGGGTGATCATGTCCGAA
>JAJZFF010000605.1 GCA_021805485.1 Pseudomonadota bacterium | reverse complement strand
CGGCCGTGCGCGACGGCGAGAACGGCCTGCTGGTCGATGGTCATTCGGTTCCGGCGATTGCCGAGGCGATGCGCCGCCTGCGCGACGACGCGCCGCTGCGCGCACGCCTCGCCGAAGGCGGACGGTCCCGCGCGAGCCGATCGGACTGGCGCCTGAAGGCCGCGGAATTTCTCGCCGCGTGCCATGACGGCGCACGGCCATGACCGGCGCGGCGGACATCATGCCATGGCCCGGTCCAGACGCCACCGGATGGGCCGATCCGGCGCGCGACCTGTTCGGCAGTTTCCTCTGGTTCGACATGATCGCCAAAGCGGCGCGGCCGCGCGATCTGGTTCCCGCAGCGCTCGCGCATGACGGCGCGACCCTGCCGCTATGGTGCCGGGCAAGGGGGGGCAAGCTTGTGCCAGTGGCCGGGATGACCAGCCACTACACGCTCGCGTTCCGGCCGCTTCGTCGCGATCCGTCCGCCGTCGCCCGCCATCTCATGAGCCATGTGCGCGGCGTCGTCCGGCTCGACGCGCTCGACCCGGACGATCCGGCCATCGTCGACCTGGAACAGGCGGCCTCGGCGCAGGGCCTCGCCGTCAGCCGGTTCGATCATTTCAGCAACTGGTTCATGCCGGTCGATGGCAATTTCGAGCGATGGCTGGCCGGCCGGCCGGGCGCGCTGCGCAACACCATCCGCCGGCGGATCCGGGCCGCCGGCGCGCTGCGGTTTCGCCGCTTCGGCTTCGGGAGCGTGCTGTCCGGCCTCGACCACGACCATGAACCGCTCGGCCTTGAGCAGGCGGTCGCGCAGTTCGACGCGGTTTACGAGCGATCATGGAAGCCCGCCGAGCCCTTCGCCGGAATCAACGGACTTGTCATGCGCGGCCTGGCGCGTGCGGGAGTGCTGCGCGCCGGAGTTCTCGCCGATGCCGACGGGCCGATCGCCGCGCAATACTGGGCGATCAGCGGCAGCCGCGCCTATCTGCTCAAGCTGGCGCATGTCGAGGGCGCCGTGGCGCGCTCGCCCGGGACGGTTCTGACCGCGCTGATGATCAGGTCGATCCTCACCGCCGACGCCGTGGACCATCTCGATTTCGGGCGCGGCGACGATCGCTACAAGCGCGACTGGGTTTCCCGGCACAGGACCATGGCCGGACTGCTGCTGATCAATCCGCGCAGCGCCGCCGGCCTCGCCACGCTCGCCCGCGAGCGACTCGGCGCGCTGCGCCGCGCCCGCAGACGGCCAGAGCAGTTGAGCGGCGTTCCCTCATGAAAATTCTCTACAGCCACCGGATCCAGTCGCGCGACGGCCAGTCCGTCCATCTCGAGGACCTGATCGCCGCGTTCCGGCGGGCCGGGCACGAGGTGCTCGTGGTCGGCCCCGGCGCCTACGCCGCGTCACGCTTCGGCGATTCCGGCGGCGCGGCCGGTGCGCTGCGCCGGGTGCTACCCGCCGCCATCGGCGAACTGGCAGAACTTGCCTATAATCTGCCCGCCTTCTGGCGCCTCTGGCGCGCGGCGCGGACATTCCGGCCCGACCTGATCTACGAGCGCTACAACCTGTTTTTCCTGGCCGGCGCCTGGACCGCGCGGCTGTGCGGCTGCCGCTACTTCGTCGAGGTCAATTCCCCGCTGGCCGACGAGCGCGCGCAGCATGGCAGCCTGCGCCTGAAAGCGGTTGCGCGCGCCGGGGAACGCGCCGTCTGGCGCGCCGCGGACCGGGTTTTCGCCGTCACCCGCGTGCTGGGCGACATTCTCGTGGCCGAGGGCGCACCGGCCGAACGCATCACCATCACGCCGAACGGCGTCGATATCGGCCGGTTCCCCGAACCGGACCGCACCGCCGCCCGCACGCCTGCGCTCGGGTTCATCGGCTTCGTCCGCCCCTGGCACGGGCTCGACCTGATCATCGACGACATGGCTCGCGACAGCACCCTGCCGCTCGACCTCGTGATCGCCGGGACCGGGCCCGCACTGCCCGACCTGCGGGCCCGCGCCGCCGCGCTCGGGATCGAGAACCGGGTGCGCTTCGCAGGTCTTGTCGACCGCGAGGCGGTTCCGGCCCTTCTCGCGGGCATCGATATCGCGCTGCAGCCCGCCTCCGTCGCCTATGCCTCACCGCTGAAGCTGTTCGAATACATGGCCGCTGGCTGCGCCATCGTCGCCCCCGACCAGCCCAATATCAGGGAGGTCCTGACCCACGAGCGTACCGCGCTGCTGGTCGATCCGGGCGATCGGGCGGCGCTGTGGCGCGCGGTGCGCCGGCTTGCCGCCGATCCGGCGCTGCGCGCCCGCCTCAGCCGCGCCGCGCGCGCGGAAGTGCTGTCACGCCCCTATCTGTGGGACGAGAACGCGGCACGCATCATCGCCCTCGCCACCCGCACATGACGCCGCCCGCCGCGATGCTGATCTTGCATGTCTTCCCCAGCTTCGCCGTCGGCGGCGCGCAGATGCGCATGGCGACGCTGGCCAACCGGTTCGGCGCGCGGTTCCGCCACGCGATCGTCGCCCTCGACCGGCAGACCGGCTGCCGGAGCCATCTTGATCCCGGCCTCGACGTCACCTTCATCGATCCGCCCGCGCCGGCCCCCTCGCTACCCGGGCGACTGCGCCGCATCCGCGCGGTGCTGCGGGAGATCGGCCCGGACCTGCTGATCACGAGCAACTGGGGCTCGATCGAATGGGCGATGGCCCGGCCGCTCGCCGGAATTCGCCAGCATATCCACACCGAGGACGGTTTCGGGCCGGAGGAGCGCCAGGGCCAGCTGCGCCGCCGCGTCCTCACACGGCGGATCGCGCTGCGATGGAGCGAGATCGTCGTACCCTCGGCAACGCTGAACGACATTGCCCGGCAGGTCTGGCGCCTGCCCCCGCAGCGCCTCCACTACATCGCCAACGGTATCGACCTTGAGCGCTTTCATCCCGCGGCACCGGTCCGGATCGAGGGGAGCGGGCTGACCGTTCTCTGCGTCGCCGGACTGCGGCCGGAGAAAAATCTCGGCCGGCTGCTGCGCGCGCTCGCTCTGGCGGACCTGACGCCGCGGCCGCGCCTGCTCATCGCGGGTGACGGCCCCGAGGGTGCCGCGCTGAGGGACCTCGCGGCCCGCCTGTCCCTGGATGTCGAATTTCTCGGCGATGTCGCCGATCCGGCGCCACTCTATCGTGCGGCGGATCTGTTCGCGCTATCCTCGGACACCGAGCAGATGCCGCTCTCCGTGATCGAGGCGATGGCGAGCGGGCTGCCCGTGATCGCGACGGCGGTCGGCGATATCCGCGCCATGGTCGCGGAGCCGAACCATGGACTGCTGACGGACCGCAGCGACGACGCGCTGGCCGGCGCCTTCAGGGCGGCCGGGGCAATGGATGGTTCCGTGATCGGCACTGCCAATCGCCGCCGCGCCGAGACGCTGTTCGATGTGGCGCGGATGACGGCGGACTGGCTCGGCCTCCTCGCACCGAACGGAGCCTTCAGATCCAGATGAGCAATCCGAGAATGACGGCCCAGGCCATGACCGAGACGCAAAAAATCAGCAGCGCCGCCTTCGGCCAGGCGAGCCGTTCAGCATCCTCGCGGCGGATGTATCTTGCCGCGGCACTCAGACGCGACATCATTCCGATCTCAATTCACCCGCGATGCTTGTTACAATGGCTTTCTACATTCGCCTCACAAGACGCATTGTCAATAAGAATTTATGATATAATTATAGCTAAATTCGATTTCTATCAATTGTTGTTTTGAATCGTAAAAAGACCGTGAAAACATCCATTTTTGACAAAGGCGATATGACCGGTTTCGGACATTTGAACCCATGTGCGGCCTGACCGGATTATTTCGGAGTGACTCCGTTTTCGCCCGGTCCGGTCCGGTTAATGGCGCCCTTCTCCAGCGCATGACCGATGCCATCGCGCATCGCGGCCCCGACTCCGAAGGGCTCGCGCTCGACGGGCAGATCGGGCTCGGGTTTCGCCGGCTTGCGGTGATCGACCTGGCCGGTAGCCCGCAGCCGATGCACAGCGCCGATGGGGCGCAGACCATCGTGTTCAACGGGGAGATCTACAATTTCCGCCAGCTTGCCGCCGAACTGACGGAACTGGGTCAGAGCTTCCGCACGCGGGGGGATACCGAAACCATCCTCAACGGCTGGCGCCAATGGGGGGCCGGGGTGCTCGACCGGCTCGATGGCATGTTCGCCTTCGCGCTGTGGGACCGGCGGACGCGCCAGCTTCTGCTGGCCCGCGACCGGATCGGCAAGAAACCCCTCTATTACGGCACGGCGCCGGACGGCACGCTGGCTTTCGGCTCGGAACTCGCCGCGCTCGGGCCGGTTCCGGGCCTGACCGACCGGCTCGACCCGACGGCGATCGAGGATTTTCTCGCGCTTGGCTATATTCCCGACCCGGCCTCCGTGTTCCGCGACATCCGCAAACTGCCGCCTGCCCATGCGATGCTGATCGAGGCCGACCGGCCGCTGCCGGCCCCCTTCCGCTACTGGAGTCTGCCGAGCGCCCATCCGCCGACCGATGCCCGCGAGGCCGCCGATGTCATGGGCGGCATGTTCGAGGATGCAGTGGCCAAGCGGATGATCGCCGATGTTCCGCTCGGCGCGTTTTTATCGGGTGGCATCGATTCGGGCTGCGTCGTCGCGCTCGCGGCGCGCCGGACCGACCAGCCGCTCCACTGCTTCACGATCGGCTTCCCCGAGGCCGACGAACGGGAGGCCGCGAGCGAGATCGCCCGCCATTGCGGGGCCGAGCACGAAACCGCGGAGATGTCGGCTCACACCATTCTCGGCGATGCCGCTGCCCAGGCCGCGATGTTCGGCGAACCGTTCGGCGATCATTCCTCGGTCCCGAGCCGCGCCGTCGCGGCCCTGGCGCGGCGGCACGTTACCGTCGCGCTGTCCGGCGATGGTGGCGATGAGGCGTTCGGCGGGTATCGGCGATACCGGTTCCATCACCTCACCGACGCGGCGCGGCGCATGCTGCCCGGAGCGGTCCGCCGCCGCGTGATCGGCACGATCGCCCGCGCCTATCCGAAGCTCGACGCCGCGCCGCGCTGGCTGCGGGCGAAATCGACCCTCACCGAACTCAGCCTCGACTCCGCCGAGGCGTATTATCGCAGCGTCGGCCGCAGCGAGGCAACGACGCGCCACGGTTTGTTCAGCACCGGCTTCCGTCGCGATATCGAAGGCCATGATCCCGCCACGCGCTTTCATGCCATCGCCGCGGAACATGAGGACGACGACGCGCTGCGCATTGCCCAGCGGATCGACCTCGCCACCTGGCTGCCCGGCGATATCCTGGTCAAGACGGACCGCACGAGCATGGCGGTCGGCCTCGAGGTGCGCTGCCCGCTGCTCGATCCGCGCCTGCTGGCCTTCGGCCTGGCGCTGCCGACGCACATGAAGCTGCGCGACGGCCGCGGCAAGGCGATCCTGCGCGACGTGGCGGCGTCGCTGCTGCCTGCCTCGGTCATGAACCGCCCGAAACAGGGATTCGCCGCCGCGCTCGGCCCGGACATGCGCAAGGCGGCGCCGCAGTTGCGGGAGATTCTCTGCGGCCCGCAATCCGCCCT
>JAJZFF010000386.1 GCA_021805485.1 Pseudomonadota bacterium | reverse complement strand
ATCCAGCGTGAATTGCCGGGCGAGCGCGTCATGCACGGCGCGCAGGAGCGGTGCGGGCAGGGCGGTCGGCGTGCCGCCGCCCCAATGGATCTGCCCGGCCGGCAGGCGATGGCCGATCGCGGCGGCGACGCGGCCGATCTCGGTCTCCAGCGCCGCCGCGTAGCGCTCCAGCGCGCTGACGCTGTGCACCGCGCTGGTGGTGCAGCCGCAGAACCAGCACATGGTGCGGCAGAACGGCACATGCAGATAGAGCGAGGCGCGGGCGCCCGGCGGAATCGCCGCAAGCCAGAGGGCATAGTCCTTCGCCCCGGTCGCGGCGGAGAAATGCGGCGCGGTCGGATAGCTGGTGTAGCGGGGCAGCGGGCGGTCGTAGCGCGCGAGAAGGGCCTGTTCCATGCCTTCTCTCTGGGCTGCCGGGGCCGCCGCGTCGTTGATCGAGATCAAGCGGCGCGACGGCGCTTCCTCAGGCGGCGCGGGGGGCGGCGAAGCGCCGCTCCATCTCCCGGCGTGCCGCGATCGCCGTTTGCAGCGCCGATCCGGCGGCGGCGAAATCGACGTCGTCCCAGCCCACCACCTCGCCCTCGGCGATGCCGCGCCGCAGCCGCGCGTGATGGGCGAGGCCGATCGGCAGGGCGCCGGCGGCAAGGCTCGCCCGCGCCGGCAGCAGCTTGCCCCACACCGTGTAGCCGCCCTCGCCATCGAGCACTTCGCCCGCCGCCAGATCCCGCTTGGCGATGGCGACGACATCGCCGGCAAAGCCGCGCGGCCGCCCGGTCGGCTCGCCGCGCAGGGCGACCGAGAGCACCGAGACGTTCAGCTCCAGGCCGATCAGGTGATAGGGTTTGTACATCGCGGCGTAGCGGCCGGAGGCGTCGGTCTTAAGCCCGTACTGCGCGAAGCAGGCGGCGGCGTAGTCGTTCGGCGCCTCGAACACCGCATAGACGCCCCAGCGCAGGTCGCGGAACACCGGCCGCCCGTCGCGCTCCAGCGAGGAGATCACCTCGACCATGCCGGATCGCTCCAGCACCCCGCCGGCCGCGCGCGGGCGCAGCAGATGCGGCAGGTCGTCCACCCCACAGGCGGGGAAATGCAGGCCCGACGAGGGCACGTCCAGCCCCGTCGCATTGGCGATCGCCGCCATCTCGATCGCGGATTTGGTGCCGTCGAGGAAGGAGTTGAACATTTGCGGGTTCATCCCGCCCTCGCGCGCCTGTTCCGCCGTCAGCCCATAATGCTGCCAGACCGTGTCCGGGGTCACGCCATGATAGAGCGGCAGGTATTTCGTCCCCTTGCCGGCGGCGACCACGGAAAATCCGCAGGCCCGCGCCCAGTCCACCATCTCGGCGACGAGGGCGGGCTGGTCGCCATAGGCGAGCGAATAGGTCACCCCCGCCGCATCCGCCTCGGCGGCGAGCAGCGGGCCGGCCAGCGCATCGGCCTCGACATTGACCATCACCACCGGCTTGCCGGCCGCGAAGGCGGCGCGCGCGTGGGCGATGCCGGCCGGCGGGTTGCCCGTCGCCTCGATCACCACGTCGATATCCTCGCGCCGCAGTTCGGCGGTTGCATCGTCGGTGAAGATTGTGGCGGCGATCAGCGCCTCGTCCCAGCCAACGGCGCGGCACGCGGCGCGCGCGCCGTCCGGCCGCAGATCGGCGATGGCGGCGACCTCGATGCCCCTGGTGTGCGGCACCTGCGAGAGGAACATCGAGCCGAATTTCCCGGCGCCGATCAGCAGCACGCGGACCGGCCGCCCGGCGTCGGCCCGGGCGGCGAGGAGGTGGGAGAGGTTCATCGCCTTATTCGGCCGCGGCGCGGGGCTGGGATGCCGCCGCCAGCCGCGCCAGCGCGTCGTCGGCCACCGGCACGATCGGCGCGAAATCCTGATGCGCGATGAACTCCGGCCGCGTCGGCGTGCGGATGTGGTTGGAGACCGCGTTGAGCGTGAGATAGACGATGCGGCGCGGATAGGGCGTGATGTTCCCGGCCGAGCCATGCACGAGATTGCCGTGGAACATCAGCACGCCGCCCGGCTTGCCGGTGGGGGCGACGATCCCGCCCTCGGCGACGAGCCGGCTCACCGTCGCCTCGTCCAGCGTCCAGAGCGGGTAGGACGTGGTCTCGACATCGTGGCTCGCTTCCAGGTCGCCGGCATTGTGGCTGCGCGGCACCAGCAGCAGCGGGCCGTTGATCGGCATCACCTCGTCGAGGAACACCGAGATGTTCATCGCCCGCGGCTCGGGCATGCCGTCATCGCGCTTCCAGGTGCCGTAATCCTGGTGCCACTGCCACACCTCGCCGGTGAAGGCCGCCTTCGCGTTGATCTTGTACTGGTGCATGTAGACCTGCTCGCCGAAGATCTGCTCGACCGGCCCGATCAGCCGCGGATGCGCGCCGAGCGTGCCGAAGGCCTCGTTATAAGTATGCGCGGCGAAGGCGGTGCGCGGCGCGCCGTTCTTCTCGCGCCACACTTCCGGGCGATGCTCGCGGTAGATCGCCTCGGATTCCCGCTTGAGCAGCGCCACCTCCTCGGGGGTGAACAGCTCGGGCAGGAACAGCCAGCCCTCGCGGTGGAAATCCTCGATCTGCTGCGGGGTGAGTTTCATGTCGTTTCCTCCTGTCTGGTTGATGGGGGTCAGGCCGCCCGCGCGTGTTCGGCGAGGCGGCGGGCGGTGATCTCGCCGGCGATGCTTGCATGGTCGCGCGCCGCCGCCTCGGCCCCCGCCTCGTCGCCCGCGCGCACGCGGGCGAGGATTTCGGCGTGCTCGCGCCAGGCCCGGGCGCGGTAGTCTTCGGTCTCCAGCACCGCCGCCATGGCGCGGGCGAGGGCGGGGAAATGCGGGCCGGTCATCGTCTCGAAGACCGGGTTGCCGGAGGCGCGGTAGAGCGTGCGGTGGAAGGCGAGGTCGAGCCGCAGCAGCGCCGAGGCGCCGGCGGCGCTGCCGGCGGCGGCGGCGATGGCGTCGAGTTCGGCGAGCGCGGCCGCATCCCGCCGGGCGGCGGCGCGGCGGGCGGCGAGGCCGTCGAGAGCGGCGCGGACATCGTAGATCTGGGCGACGCGTTCGGGGTCGACCGGCGCGATCTCGAAGCCCTTGCGGCCGCTTTCGCGCAGCAGGCCCTGGCGGTGCAGCAGATGCAGCGCGTGACTGACCGGCTGGCGGGAGACGCCGAGACGGGCGGCCAGCTCGCCCTGGCGGATGCGCATGCCGGGCAGCAGGGCGCCATCGGCGATGGCCTCCACCACGCGTTCGTAGACCTTGTCGATCAGCGTTTCGCCGGTTTCGATCGGCTCCATGCGCGCTCCCACCGCATTCGGAATTCCGAAATTCTGCGGCAGGCGGGCGTCGGCGTCAAACCCGGCGCGGCGGGCTCAGCGCGGGCTGACCAGGGCGCGGCCGATGATCATCTGCTGGATCTGCGTCGTGCCCTCGTAGAGGCGGAGCAGGCGGACATCGCGATAGAAGCGCTCGACCTTGTATTCGGCCATGTAGCCGGCGCCGCCATGCACCTGCACCGCGCGGTCGGCGACGCGGCCGACCATCTCGGTGCAGAACATCTTGGCGCAGGAGGCGCGCATCGGCAGGTCGGCGACCGGCGCGCCGGCGGCGCGGTCGTCATAGGCGCGGGCGATGTCGCGCACCAGCGCCCAGCCGGCGGACAGCTCGGCCTCGGAATCGGCGAGCATGGCCTGGACGAGCTGGAACTCGCCGATCGGCCGGCCGAACTGGCGGCGCTCGCGGGCATAGGCGATCGCCTCGTCCTGCAGGCGGCGGGCCATGCCGCAGGCGACGGCGGCGATGTGCAGGCGCCCGCGGTCGAGCACCTTCATCGCGGTGCGGAAGCCCTGGCCGGGCACGCCGCCGATGATGTTCGCCGCCGGCACGCGGGCGTTTTCCAGGATGACGTCGCAGGTCTTGGTGCCGCGCTGGCCCATCTTGCGGTCGGGGCGGCCGAGCTTCAGGCCGGGCGTGTCGGCCGGGACGATGAAGGCGGAGATGCCCGAAGCCCCCGGCCCGCCGGTGCGCGCCATCAGCGTGAAGCCGCCGGCGCGGGGGGCGTTGGTGATGTAGCGCTTGGCGCCGTTGAGGATGTAGTCCTCGCCGTCGCGCTCGGCGCGGGTGGTCAGCGAGGCGGCGTCCGACCCGGCATCGGGCTCGGTCAGGGCGAAGGACATGATCAGCTCGCCGCTGGCCACGCGCGGCAGGTATTCGGCCTTCTGCGCCGCGGTGCCGTCCATCAGGATGCCCTGCGAGCCGATGCCGACATTCGAGCCGATCACCGAGCGGAAGGCGAGGGAGGTCTGGCCGAGACGGTGGACCACCTCGCATTCCTGCGCCATCGACAGGCCGATGCCGCCATGCTCCTCGGGGATCGACAGGCCGAACAGGCCGAGCTCCTTCATCTCGGCGACGATCGGCGCCGGCACGTCGTCCTGCTCCTCGACCTCGTTCTCGGCGGGCACCAGGCGTTCGCGCACGAAGCGGTCGATGGTTGCGAGCAGGATGTCGAAGCTTTCCGAATCGAGCGCCATGGGGGTTCCTTCCGTTTACGGCAAGGATAGCCACCGGCGGGGCGGCGGGAAACCCCGCGGCGGCGGGTTCATGACAGGAATTTAAAGACCGCGCCGGCGGGCTGGTCACAGAAATGCCATTGCCGCGGATTTAGTTCGGCTCAGCGATCGAAAGGAGATCGAGGATGGAACGCAAGACGATCGGACTGCTTGGCGCGATGGCCGGCCTCGCCGCCGCATCGCCCCTCCATGCCGCGAGCGCGGAGGCGGCGCCACTGCCGGAGGCCGCATCCTACGCCGAACTGCTGGCGCCGGTGGCGGCGCCGGGCGTGATCCTGCGCGCGCATGACGCCCTGCTGGCGCGCGAGGGGACGCAGGCGCCGGCGGCGCGGCTGGAGCAGGTGGACCATCACCACCACCACCATCATCACAACGCGTATCGCCGGTTCTATTACCACCACCATCACCACCACCATCATCACCATCATCACGGGTATTACGGCTATTACGGGTGGTATTACCGGCCCGGCTGGTACTGAGGCCGCGACGGGCAACGACGGAGGATCGGGTGACGACGGTCAGGCTGCGCTTTTTCGAACCGGGACTGGCGCCGCGGCGCACCAAGCTCGAGGTGCCGGGCTGGGGGGGCGAACCCCAGCCGCGGCGCGACGGCGCGCACGAACAGCCCTGGCACTGCATGCCCTTCATCGAGGGCGCGCAATACGGGATCGAACTCTTCTATCCCTATGACAACGAACTCCGCGTCGGCCGCCGCGACGGGGTGGTCACGCTGGAGAGCGACTGGGGCCCGGACCCCTGCACCGGCATCAACTGGCCGCCCTTCCGCCCGTTCGGCGAGGGGTATTACACGCACCAGCTGCTGCTCGACATGGCGGTGGACGAGCCGATGGCGGTGCGGGTCGAGCCGCATCCGCGCTATTACACCTCCGGCGCGGACGACGTGCCGCTCGCCGTGCCGGCGCTGCTGCGGACCCAGTGGTGGCCGATGATCTCCTTCGTCGTCTTCAAGGCGCCGCCGGAGGGGGTGACGCATGTGTTCCGCCGCGGCGAACCGTTCATCCAGCTGACCGTGGTGCCGGCGGAGCCGGACC
>JAJZFF010000127.1 GCA_021805485.1 Pseudomonadota bacterium | reverse complement strand
ACGTGAGCCACAAAGCCCGAGCACCCTCGGGCCTCAGCAAGGCAACTGCCTGCCAATCCGGGGCGGAACAGTCAAAAAAAACACCCGCTCCAAGACGTTTTGCAGCGGCCTGCTAGCCCGTTTCTGGACTCAACTGATCCATGCGGTGAGGGCGAGCACACGGCAGATACCGGCGAGGACGTTTCGTGCGGTTTTGTCGTAGCGTGCGGCGAAGGCCGCCAGTCCTTGAGGCCGCGAAAGACGCGCGGGTCAGGTCATCGGCGTCATGGGTCTTGCCGGCGCCCGAGAATTTCTGGCGGTGGCATGATCGGCAGAAGGGCTCGGGCGCCGCTGGCCGAGGTGCTGCCCGCGCGCGAGATCGTTGCGAAACGCGCCCGATAACGCCTTTACCTGAGTCGCCCGCCCGTGAGCCGCCTTCGCCTGAGCCCGCGCGCTCAGATTTGCAGTTCGCGCAGATCCTCCAGTAGTCCGCGCCCCGTGGGCTGCCAGCCCAGCGTCAGCCGGGTCGCCGCGCTCGACGCCGACATGTCGAGCCCCGCGAACATCGCGAGGAAGCCGAAATACGCGTCCGCCTGGTCCGGTGCGATGGCGCGCGTCGGCAGGCCCAGCCGCGCCGCGATCGTGCCGGCGATGTCCCGCAGCGCCACCCCTTCCTCGGCCACGGCGTGATACACTGCCTCGGGCGCGCCGCGTTCCAGCGCCAGCCGGTAGAGTACCGCCGCATCGCCCACCGGCACGGCCGACCAGCGATTCGCCCCGTCGCCGATCACCGCGCACTCGCCCTTTTCGCGATACAGACCGACCAGGCGCGATACGAAGCCCTGCCGCACCGTGTCATGCACCTGGGACAACCGCACGATCGCGACATTCACTCCCTTGCCGACGAAGACCGACGCAGCCCGCTCCGATGCACGCGGAGACGTTCCCTGCGGCTGGTCCTCCTCGGTAGCCGGCCGCCCTCGCGCCAGCAGGCCGACGCCCGATGTCACCACCAGCGTCCGCCCCGACCCTTCGAGCGCGCCGCCCAGGGCCGCGATCGCCCGCTCGTCGATCGCGCAGGCCTCCACGAAGCGCGTGAAATCATGCCTGAAGGCGAGATGGATCACCCCGTCCGCCGCCGCGGCACCCTCGCGCAGGGCGGCGAGATCCTCCAGGTCGCCGCGCAGCGCCTCGGCCCCCGCCGCCTCCAGCGCCGCCGCGCCCTCCGCCGAGCGGCACAGCCCGACCACGCCATGCCCCGCACGGCGCAGGTCGCGCACCACCGCGCTGCCTACGAAACCCGTCGCCCCTGTCACGAAAACCCGCATCGTCCGATCTCCTGTTTGCATGAGATCGATGTGGCAGATGCGCCGGTCGGTTAAAGCCGGGACTTTATACCGGTATGGCCGCTACCAGCCTTGCCGGTCCCCGCTATCCGAGGGAGTGGACCCGCTCCGGCTCTCGCGCCGCCCCGTTCCCACCGCCGCGCCCGACGACCGCGCCGAACCGGGCGATCGGCGCCGGCCGGCCGATCAGGTAGCCCTGCAGCAGCGAGCATCCCGCCGCGCGCAGCATGGACGCCTGTTCCTCGGTTTCCACCCCTTCCGCGACGACCGAGACGTCGAGCGCACGGCCGAGCCCGAGCACCGCCATCACGATCGCCTCGGCCTCGCCGAGTCGGCCGAGATCGTTGACGAAGGAGCGGTCGAGCTTGATCTTGTCGAAGGGGAACATCCGCAGCGTCGCCAGCGAGGAATAGCCGGTGCCGAAGTCATCGAGCGAGATCGTCACCCCCAGCGCCCGGATCCGCGCGAGCACCTCGGTCGCCGCCTCGGCATTGGCGAGCAGCAGCGATTCGGTCACCTCGAGTTCGAGCCGCCCGGCCTCCAGCCCGGTCTCCTCCAGCACGTTGGCGACGAGGTCGGGCAGCCCGCCGTCCTGGATCTGCAGCGCGGAGATATTGACGGCGACGCGCAGCTTCGTCGGCCAGCCCGCCGCCTCGCGGCAGGCCTCGCGCAGCACGAAGCGGCCGATCTCGACGATGCTGCCTGACTCCTCGGCGATCGGGATAAACACGGCGGGCGAGATTTCCTCGCCGTTCCACCGCCAGCGCACCAGCGCCTCGAACCCGATGACCCGGTCGGACGCGATCTCGAACAGCGGCTGGTAGTGCACCGCCATTTCGCCCCGCTCGCAAGCGCCGCGCAACTCCGCCTCCATCCGCCGGCGGGCGAGCTGGGCTTCGTTGATCTCGGTATTGAAGAAGGCGAAGCCGTTCCGCCCGGTCGACTTCACCTGGTAGAGCGCCATGTCGGCATGCGAGAGGAGGGCCTCGGCGGTCGTGCCGTCATCCGGCGCCAGCGCGATGCCGATCGAGACCGTCGACGCCAGCGCGCGCGCCTCGGTCTCGGCGAGCCGGGCGCTCACCGCGCCGAGCAGCCGCCCGGCCAGCGCCCCGGCGTCCCGCGCATCGGCGATCCCGGCCTGCAGGACGACGAATTCGTCGCCGCCGATGCGGGCGATCATGTCGCTTTCCCGCGCTTCCTGCCGCAGGCAGGCGGCAAGATCGACCAGTAGTCGGTCGCCCGCGGCGTGGCCGAACAGGTCGTTGACCGTCTTGAAGCGGTCGACGTCGATGACATGGACCGCGAATTTGGCTCCCTGCCGGCGGCTGGACTCGAGTTCACCCTCGAGTTGCTCGTGCAGCCGCCTCCGGTTGGCAAGCCCGGTCAGCGGGTCGTGCTCGGCGAGATAGCGGATACGCTCGGTCGCCCGCCGGCGCTCGGAGATGTCCTGGGTGATCACGAGATACGCCGAGAGGCCACCCTCGTCGCGCAGGGCGGCGACCTCGGTGCGGAACCAGGCCTCGCCATCCGCCGCCAGCCATTCGAGCGCCCCGCCATCGCCCTGGAACAGGGCGGCCACCGCGGCGCGGCAGCCGGGGGCCACGCGGTCGAGGAACCACGCGGTCCCCCGCAGCGGCGCGGCCGCCGCATCCGGCAGGCCCGCCGCGGTGCCGACCGGCCGCACTTCGCCCTCCGGCAGCATCAGCTGCCAGGCCGAAAGCCGCGCGATGCGCTGCACGTTGTCGAGCGCTCCGGCATAGGCCCGGCTGCGCTCCACCGCGCGCTGGGCGGTCTCCAGCATGAAATTCGCGAGCAGCGACAGCTTCTGGACCGTCAGGTCCGCGCTCGCCGTCCGCAGCCGTACCGACAGGTCGCCGGAGACGACGCCGCACATCGCGTCGCATAGAGCCTCGACCGCGGCGCGGTCGACCGCTTCGGCCTGTTCCATGTGTGTCAGGCCGCCAGCGCCGGTTTCAGCCGCACCTCGATGATCGCGGCGGCCGAGCCGACATCGCCGTCGAGGAAGCTGATCTCGGCCACCTCGCCCCTGCGCGCGGCGAGGCAGCGGGCGAGCGCGCAGTAGAAATAGCCGAGCCGGTTCGACGAGCGGTAATGCATCCGCACCCCATCCGGCAGCGCCTCGACCCTGAACTTGTCGGCCACCTTCCGCTGCCCGCTGCTCCGCAACCCGCAGGCGAGGCTGTTGTGGATCTCCGGCTGCAACAGGAGAAAGCCGCGCGTATCCGGCGCCGTCTTGAAAAATCCGGCGAAGGTGCGCTCCGCCCAGTCGAGGAAGAACGCCGAGATCTCATCGAACACGGTCTCGGTCGTCGTGCCGGTTTCCGCGGCGATCGCATCGACCAGCGCGCAGCAGGCCTCGTCGTCATATTCCGTATCGAGCCGGAAGGCATGCCCGTCCGGAAATCCCGCCCGCCTCAGAATCCCCGCCCTGGCCTCCGGCGCAACGCGGGTCTTGAGGTATTGATCGACCGTGTGAGGAATGATGCCCAACATTCGAACCTTATCGCACAAAATATTTGATGTTCAGTTACCAGAATCGCGCGTGTCGGTCGCCGCGACTGCCACTACAGGTGCAGGCATGCGAACACGGCTGGATCTTGTACGGTCTTTGATTTCCGTCCAGAATCGAGTCGCTATGGAGTGAATCCCTTGGGCTGGACCACGGAGGTTTCTTCGGACTGCGCCGTCTTCGGGGGAATCGCGTTTCGAATCCCTCGGGTGAACGATAGCCAATGGCGGAGTGCAGTCGTCTTGCATTGCCCTCCTGCCAACCCGCGGAAAACGGCATTTGCTCGATCATCCAGCCCGATCTGCATCCGCAACCGTGCCACCCTTCGACAGCACAGCCTCATGCAGCTTGGCTGTGATCTCTTCCGGCTTATGGTTCGTCGCCGTCGCAGCCCTTCTTCATGCCAAAATTCTCAAACAGATTCCGGGCCACACAATGGGCGGCGGCCGCCAAGGTCGAGCAAGGCAAAAAAATAGGCGTGGCCTTTCGACCCACGCCAAGTGTCGGGCAAACGCCGGGGAGCCGCGGCGCTATTGGCCCGGTGCACCCGCCCCAGTCGAGGCGGGAGACGATGTGGGGTTGGCGTCGCCGGACGCGGCGGACACCATCGTGATCATGGCCGGGTTGTCCCCTCGCCATGCGCCGCCGCCGCCTTCGGGTCGGGTTGGGTTGGGTTGGGGGAGCGCGGCGGGGCCGCGGAGATAAGGGAACTGGCCCGCCGTCGGCGCGCCATAGAGCGGCTTGAACACACCCTGGTGGCAGGTCGCGCAGTCCACCTTCGCCACATCGCCGACCCGCCATCACCTCGCCCTCCATCATGGTGTTGCGACGACCAATTGAATCCGCCCAGTATGTCTCGATCAAATACACCGAGCGCCTGATGGAGGCCGGCATCGAACCGTCCGTCGGCAGTGTCGGCGATAGCTACGACAACGCTCTCGCCGAGAGCATCAACGGCCTTTACAAGACCGAGGTCATCCGTCGTCGCGGGCCGTGGAAATCGTTGGAAGCCGTCGAGTTCGCAACACTCGAATGGGTCGACTGGTTTAACCACCGACGCCTTCTCGAGCCGATCGGCAACATCCCGCCCGCCGAGGCCGAACAACGATATTTCGCCACACTCGACCAGTTGAAGATCGCCGCTTAGCTTAACCCAAATGGCCTCCGGCAAACCCAGGGCAGTTCAGAGCGTTAGGGAGGGTCCTGACACCATTCGTCAGAGGGGGCGAAATTGGACGCGATTTCCGCCCCTCAGGGGGTCACTATTGCAAGCGAATTTACAGGCCGAACGGGCGGAACGCAGCTACGAGCACCTTGTCGAGAACTGGAAGGCACGACGACCTCGCAACACGATGCGCGAGCGCCTCAATCCGGCAGGGCATGATTAGGCGACCCGGCGGCACTCTCAGCCGACGCGCCACTCTTCGCCACGAGGTCACCCGCGCAGAAGAACAATAGCACAAAAGCCGGAGAAGGCGCTTGTCAATCTCATCCGTTGTATCCCTATCGAGGTCGCGATCACCCAACGAGACCCGCTCGAGGGCTGCATTCATCACACCGACCGTGGCCAATACGCTGCGGAGAAGTATCGCAGGCGCCTGCAAAAAAGTGGGCTCATCGGCTCGATGGGCCGACGAGGGAACCCCTATGACAACGCGATGATGGCAAGTCTGATGAAGACGTTGAAGGTCAAAGACGTCTACCCGCTCGCGTTCGAGACCGCGAGCGAAGTTTCCGACCACCTCCCCACCTTCACCGAGAAATGCAACGACAACCGCCTTCATTCCGCGCTTGGCCATATCAGCCCCAT
>JAJZFF010000599.1 GCA_021805485.1 Pseudomonadota bacterium | reverse complement strand
TCGGCCATGCGGCCGCTCGGTCTCTTGATTTCGGGCATGAAGCCTCTCCTGTCGGCTGAAACGTGTCGCTTGATTTTCGCCCCGCGATACCCGACTCTGGCGCCATGGACCAGACATCCAAGCGTTCCTCCGCCCGCGCCGGTCGGCCAAAGCCGGCGGTCGGGCCGGTGCGGCTGCCGCCGGGGCTTGATGAACGCTCCGCCGCGGTGCTGCGTGAAATCGTCGAGCAATATGTCGAGACCGGCGAGCCGGTGGGCAGCCGCACGCTCTCGCGCCTGCTGCCGATGGGCCTGTCGCCGGCGACGATCCGCAACGTCATGGCGGACCTGACCGATGCCGGGCTGCTGTTCTCGCCGCATATCTCGGCCGGACGGCTGCCGACCGAGCGGGGCTTGCGCCTCTTCGTCGACGGTTTGCTGCATTTCGGCGAATTGTCGGACGAGGAGCGCGAGCGGATCGAGGCGGCGCTCGCCCAGTCCGGCCGGTCGATCCAGGACACGCTCACCGAGGCCTCCGCCCTGCTCTCGGGCCTGTCGCAGGCGGCCGGGATCGTGCTGGCGCCGAAATCGGAAGGGGCGGTCAAGCATATCGAATTCGTGCCGCTGAGTTCCGGCCGCGCCCTCGTCGTGCTGGTCTCGGCGGATGGCCAGGTCGAGAACCGGGTGATCGAGACGCCGCCCGGCGTGCCGCCATCGGCGCTGCAGGAGGCGAGCAACTACCTCAATGCCCAGCTCTCCGGCCTGTCGCTCGGCGAGCTGCGCGTTCGCGTGGCCGACGACATGAGGGCGGACCGCTCGGCGCTGGACGATCTCGCCGCCGGCATCGTCGAGGCCGGTCTCGCGACCTGGTCGGACGAGGGCAGGGGCGGTTCGCTGATCGTGCGCGGCCAGGCGCGGCTGCTCGCCGATGTCGACCAACTGGAAAAACTCGCCTCGGTGCAGCAGCTCTTCGAGCGGCTGGAGGCGCAGGAGACGATGCTGAAGCTGCTCGAACTGGCCGAGCGCTCGGAAGGCGTGCGCATCTTCATCGGCGCCGAAAGCGGGCTGTTCGGCGCCTCCGGCATGTCGATGGTGGTTGCCCCGGCGCGCTCGCGCGATGACCGGATCGTGGGCGCGATCGGCGTGATCGGGCCGACGCGGATCAATTACGGGCGCATCATTCCCGTGGTGGATTACACCGCGCGGGTGATCGGGCGGCTGCTCGGATGAGCCTGTTCTTCGACGATCTGGCGGTGGGCACCCGCTTCGAAAGCGGCACGACGACGCTCGATGCGGCGGCGATCCGGGAGTTCGCCGCGCAATACGACCCGCAGCCCTTCCATCTCGACGATGCGGCGGCGCGGACGACGCTGTTCGGCGGGCTCGCCGCCTCGGGCTGGCACACGGCGGCGGTGACGATGCGGCTGCTGGTGGAGAGCGTGCCGATCGCCGGCGGGCTGATCGGCGCCGGAAACGATATCTCCTGGCCCCGGCCGACGCGGCCGGGCGATGTGCTGCGCGTGGTTACCGACGTCGTGGAGATGACCCCCTCCGCCTCGCGCCCCGATCGCGGGCGGGTGGTGATGCGGTCGGAAACGCTGAACCAGAACGGCGAGGTGGTGCAGATCCTGCTCGCCCGGCTGGTGGTGCCGCGGCGCGCGCCGTAGCGATCCATCCGCGACCGAGCACCATGCCAGGGCGACGCCGGTCCGGCGATGAGGCCGCCGGCGCGGCGCGCCCGGTCTTGACGCTGCCGCCGCAAGTATGATTATTTTTTTATCGATAGCAGAAATAATCAATCTCAGGCGGGAACGTGGTCACAGATCGAGGCGACCGGCCATCCGGCGACGATACCGAACTCGTCACCCGGGTGGCGTGGCTCTACTACGAGGCATCCCTGACCCAGGCGGAGATCAGCGCGCAGCTTCGCATTCCGCCGGCGCGCGTGCAGCGGCTGATCGCCGGCGCCGCGCGCAGCGGCCTCGTGCGGATCCTCATCGAGGGCGATCTCGCCGGCTGCCTCGGCCTGGAGCGGACGCTGATCGAGCGCCATGGCCTGACCTATTGCCGGGTCGTTCCCGCGCTGCCCGACGCTCCGGCCGCGGCGGGCGGCGCCGCATCGTCCCGCGTCATTTCCTCGCTCGGCCGCGCGGCGGCGGCGTTTCTTCATGAAACCTTCGCCCGCGGCCAGCATCGTGTCGTCGGGTTCGGGCATGGCCGCACCATGGCCGCGACGGTCGAACACCTGCCGCGCGAGCCGCGGGAGGGGCTGAAGGTCGTCTCCATCATCGGCGCGCTCGCGCAGCGGATCGACGCCAACCCGTTCGACGTGATCCACGCGCTGGCGGAAAAGACCGGGGCGGCGGCCTATCTGCCGCCGGTGCCGTTCTATGCCCAGTCGCGCGCCGATCGCCGGGTGCTGCTGCGCCAGCGCGGCGTGGCCGAGGCGTTCGCCGTGGCGGCGGAGGCCAGTCTCTATGTCATGGGCATCGGCGAGATCGGGCGGACGGCGTCGCTCTGCCAGACCGGCATGCTGCTGCCCGAGGAACTGGAACAGGCGCGGCGCGACGGCGCGGTGGCCGAGGCGCTGGGCTCGTTCTTCGACGCCGGGGGGCGGCGCATCCGCACCGAACTGCATGACCGGCTGATCGGCATCGATCTCGCCGAAAGCGGCGATCGCGAGGTCGTCGCCGTGGCGGGCGGGATGGAGAAGCAGGCCGCGATCGCCGCGATGCTGCGCGGCCGGCTGATCACCGGGCTGATCACCGACGAGCGGACCGCTTTGTCCCTGGTGGCGGACAACGACGACGGCGCGGCGCGTGGCGCGTCCCGCAGGGTGGCGAAGGCGTGACGCGCCGGCGTTTCGCGCGCGCGAGACAGGGAGAACCGCCGTGGAGGCCGTGATCGGGCTCGACTGCAGCACCAGCGCGGTCAAGGCGCTGGCCTTCGACCGGCAGGGAAGCGTGCTGGCCACCGGCCGTGCCCGGCTCCCCTTCGCGCCCGATGCCGAAGGCCGGTTCGAGCAGGACCCGGAAGACTGGTGGCGGGCCTGCCGCGCGGCGCTCGCCGAACTGGCCGCGGGGCTCGACGGGATCGAGATCGCCGGGCTGGCGATCGCCAACCAGCGCGAGACGATCGCGCCGCTCGATGCCGGTTTCCGGCCGGTTCGGCCGGCGATCCTGTGGCTCGACGGGCGGGCGGCGGGCGATGCCGCTGCGATGGCGGAGGTCCTCGGCGCCGACCATCTGCACCGGGTCACCGGCAAGATCCCCGACCCCAATCCGGCGCTTTACAAGCTGGCCTGGATGCGCCGCTGCGAGCCGGAGCGGCTCGGCGCCAGCGCCTGGTTCGCCGAGGTGCATGGCTATCTGGTCCAGCGGCTGACGGGCCGGTTCGCGACCAGCACCGCATCGGCCGATCCGCTCGGCGTCTATGATCTCGCGGCGAAGCGCTACGCGGACGACCTGCTCGACGCGATCGGGCTGTCCGCCGCGCGGTTCGCGCCGGCGCTGCCGCCCGGCACGAAGCTGGGCGGCCTGACCGCCGAGGCCGCGCGCGCGACCGGCCTGCAAGAAGGGCTGAAGGTGATTGCCGGCGCCGGCGACGGCCAGGCGGCCGGTCTTGGCGTGAATGTGATGGAGCCGGGCCGGGCCTATCTCAACCTCGGCACCGCCGTGGTCGCCGGAATGCGGAGCGCGAGCTACCGGGTGGGGCGCGGCTTCCGCACCATGATCGCCGCGGATGGCGAGGGCTATATCCTCGAAACCTCGCTCCGTTCGGGCACGTTGCTGTGCGACTGGCTGACGCGCGACATCCTCGGCGGCGATGCAGCACTGCTCGCCGAGCTCGAACCCGCGGCGGCGGCGCTGCCGCCGGGATCGGACGGGGTGATGATCCTGCCCTATTTCCTGGGGGTGATGACGCCGCACTGGGACGGCGCCGCGCGCGGCGCGATCGTCGGGCTCGCGCCGCATCACGGCAGGGCGCATCTCCTGCGGGCGCTGTACGAAGGCATCGCCCTGGAGCAGGCCGGGGTGATGGCGCGCATCGAGGCCGAGGCCGGGCTCGCCGCGCGCGAGATCGTCGCCATCGGCGGCGGCGCGCAAAGCGACCTCTGGTGCGCGATCCTGGCCGACGCGCATGGCGTGCCGGTGCTGAGATCGGCGACGGTCGAGGCCACCAGCCTTGGCGCGGCGATGGCCGCCGCCGTCGGCGCGGGCTGGTATTCCGGATTTGCCGAGGCCGCATCGGCGATGGCCGGCGCGGTGACCGCGCGCTTCACCCCGGATGCAGGCCGCGCCGCCCTCTATGCCCGCCTGCGCCGCGCCCATGCCGGGCTCTATCCGGCGCTGCGGCCGTTCGGCGCCGCCCCGTTGACCTGAAAGGATACCACGATGAAGGCTCTCTACATCCGCGGCGTGCGGGACATCACGATCGGCGATGCGCCCGAGCCCGTGCCGGGAAACGACCGCATTGCCGTCGAGGTCGCCGGCGTCGGTGTCTGCGGCAGCGACCTGCATTATTACCTCGAAGGATCGATCGGCAGCCAGGTCATCGTCGAGCCTTTCGTGCCGGGCCATGAATTCGCCGCCCGCGTGCTCGAGGCGCGTCCGGAACTCGGCCTTGCCAAGGGCGAACTCATCGCGGTCGACCCCGCCATGCCCTGCGGCCATTGCGAATGGTGCCATCGCGGCGAGATCAATCTCTGCCCCGACACCGTGTTCAACGGCGCGCCGCCCTATCCTGGGGCGATGGCCGAGCGCATGGCGATCGAGCCGCGCCAGGTCGTGAAGGTGCCGCAGCATTTCACGATCGAGGAGACGATGATGCTGGAGCCGCTCGGCGTCGCGATCCACGCCATCGACCTCGCGAGGCCGCGCCTGTTGGAATCGGTTGCGGTGATCGGTTGCGGGCCGATCGGCCTGCTGATGATCGCGCTCGCCCGCCTCGCCGGCGTCGGGCAGATCCTGGCGATCGATCCGGTAGACTATCGCCGCGCGCATGCCGGCGCGCTGGGTGCCGACCGCGTCAGCGCCGACCGGCACGACATCGCCGCCTGGACCGATGGCCGCGGCGTCGATCTCGTGCTCGAGGCGACCAACGCGCCGGAGGGATTCCAGCACGCGGCCGATGTCGCGCGGATCGGCGGGCGGATCGTCCTCGTCGGCATTCCCGAAGGGGATTCCTACACGCTTGCCGCCGGGGCGGCGCGGCGCAAGGGGCTTTCCGTCAAGTTCTCGCGCCGCATGGGCCATGTCTATCCGCGCGCCATCCGCCTCGTCGCCGAACGGCGGGTCGATGTCGCGCGCATCGTCACGCACCGGTTTCCGCTGGCCGAGGGCGCCCGCGCCTTCGAGATTCAGGCCGCCTGCGCCGATGGGGCGCTCAAGAGCCTCATCCTGCCGAACGCCTGAACGGCCGGATAATTCCGGTTGCAGGCGATGATTAATCCGGGCATACGTGAAAAAATAATCAAACTTCGCGGCAACCCCGCCTTCAAGGAGGATACGTCATGCAGAGAGTGCTGAAATACGCGCTGGCAGGGGCGACGAGCGCGCTCGTCGGCCTTGGCGCGAGCGCCCCGACCGCCCATGCCTGGACGCTCGCCCAGGCCGCCGCGCCCTACAAGGGCATGACGGTGACCGTGGTCGGGCTCGACCGGCCGAGCTACAAGGCCGCCGAGAAACTG
>JAJZFF010000060.1 GCA_021805485.1 Pseudomonadota bacterium | reverse complement strand
TCAGCACCACGCAGCGAAGATCGCGGGGCGCGTAGCCGAGGGCGCGCAAGCGTGGCCCGATCTCCTGCTCCGGTGTGATGTCGAAGCGAACCGAGAAGCGGAAGAACGGGTGCCAGCGGGGCAGGTAGCCAGGGCGCATCACCGCCGCTGTCTCCCCGGTATCGACCAGGATCGGGCCTTCCGGATGATCGATGAGCCAGGCGAGTATCGGCCGCCACTCCGTCCAGCCACGGTCGAGCAGCACCCCCAATGGCCCGAGCGGACCGCGGCGCTCCTGGCTCGGGCGCAAGGCGACGCGGCCGGTGCTGATCGGGTGGATGTGGATGGTCATGCGCCGGATGACGCGCGGATCACGCTCTATCCCGTTGTCTGAACGAGCAACTTTATCCCATCAGCCGATTCCGTCTGACGGAATCTTACTCTAGCCTGCGAGGCGTCATGACTCACGCCGAATCCGTTCCGCCGGGTCTGCGCGCCCTTTTTGTGGGCTTTCTGACCATCGGCCTGTCCGGCTTCGGCGGCGTGCTGCCCTGGGCGCGTCGCGTCGTGGTCGAGCGGCGCCGCTGGCTCAGCGAAGCCGAATTCACCGACCTGCTCGGCCTCTGCCAGTTCCTGCCGGGACCCAACGTGATCAATCTCTCGGTCGCGCTCGGCGCGCGCTTCCGCGGTGTGGCGGGTTCGGCGGCCTGTTTTGCCGGGCTGATGGCGGCGCCGATGGTGATCGTCCTGGTCCTCGGCGCATTGCAGACCCGCTATGGCGGGCTGCCCGTGGTCCAGCATCTGTTCCGCGGCCTCGCCGCCGGTGCCTCCGGCCTGGTGCTCGCGACCGCGATCCGCATTGGCGCGCCGCTGCGCCGCCACCCGGTGGGCCTCGCCATCGGGCTCGGCGCCGCCGCGGCGCTCGCGCTTGCCCGCCTGCCGCTACTGCCCGTGCTGCTCACCGCGGCGCTGCTCGGCATCCTGCTGGCGAGGCGCGTCGGGCGATGACCGGAACGCTGCTTGATCTCGCGCGCATCTTCGCCACCCTGTCGCTCCTCGCCGTGGGCGGCGGCAACACGATCCTGCCGGAGATGCAGCGCCAGGTGGTCGTGGTCCATTCCTATATGTCGGCCGATCAGTTCGCGGCGCTCTATGCGCTGGCCCAGGCGGCGCCGGGGCCGAACATGCTGGTCGCGACGCTGATCGGCTGGCATGTCGCCGGACTGGCCGGCGCCCTGGTCGCGACTCTCGCCCTCTGCCTGCCCTCCTCGCTGCTCACCCTTGCCGTTGGCGGTCTGTGGTGGCGCTTTCGCGAGGCGCCCTGGCGGCGGCGCGTACAGGTGGGGTTGGTGCCCGCGACGTCGGGGCTGATCCTCGGCGGCGCGCTGGTGCTGTGCCTGTCCACCAGCCGCGATTGGCGCTTCGCCGCCGTCACTGCCCTGGCCGCCGGCGGAGCCCTGTTGACGCGGTTCAACCCGCTCTGGTTCCTGGCCGTCGCGGCGGCGATCGGCGTCGTCCTGGGGTAGGGCGCTCACGCCTCGCTGGGCGGCGGCATCGCACTGAGGATGGCGGCCAGCACCAGCACCAGAGCGGCGAGGACGAGCGCCGCCCTGAGGCTGCTCCCGAGCGCCGGCACCGCCTCCGCGCCACGCCGCAGGCGCCACCGGTTGCGCACCGCCAGGGCCAGCAGCAGCGAGAACAGGACCATCTTCGCCAAGCAGATGCGGCCATAGGCCGTTGCCGCCAGGCTCAGCGGCCCGCCGGCGAGCCAGTCGGCCTGGAGCGCGGCGGTCGCGCCGACGACCAGTACGGCGCCGATGCCCATGAATGAGAACCGCCGAAGCGTCGCCATCGCCCGCCGGGGCGGGACGGAGACGATGACGAGCAGAAGCGCCGGCAGGCTGCCAAGCCAGCTCGCCGCCGCCAGCACGTGCAGCGTCTCGCTCGCGAGCAGGAGGTTGGGTCCATGCCAGATCGCCAGGGCGTGCAGATGCCCCGCCTGCAGCGCCGCGGCGAAGCCCGCGAAGACGGTGGCCGCGCCCGGCCGATCGGCGGCGAGCGCCAAGCCGATGCCGCCCAGCAGACCCAGCCGAAGCAGCATGAGGTGGCCGAAATCGGTGTGGAGGAGCACCTCGGGCACGCGTGCCAGCGTCTCGCGGATGCTGTCTGTCTGCGCCATCGCCGCCGTTTGCAGCCCGAACCAGAGCCCGAGCGCGAGGACCGCGCCGGGGAGCGCGCCCAGCAAGAGTGCCGCGAAGCCATGGTGCGGATCCGTCGCGCCGCCATCACCGGCGGTCGGCCGGGCGATGATGGTGGCCACCAACAGCGTGCCGAAGATGACGAACACGAAGCCGACCGCGAGCGCACGGCTCGCGGCCAGCCCCGTCGCCAGCGTGTCGGACCCCGGCACCGCGACGCTATCTCGAGACCTGGAAGCGGAAATGCCCCTGGGTCCGGTGCGTATCGGTCGAGGTCGCAGACCAGGTCACGAGGTATTCGCCGGGAGGGATCGGCTTGAGACGGATCATCAGCCGCCGGCGGTCGGCTGGGTCGGATACGAGGCTGCCGTCATCGACCTGCTTTCCGGCGGCGTCGGTCACCTTGATGCTGCAGAACAGGGGCTCGACGGTCTCCGAGAAGGTCAGCCGCACCCAGGCCGGCGCGGCCGGCACGAGGCTGGCGGGAGCAGGCTGAGCGGCGCGCAGCAGGGCGTGGGCGAAGCCGGGCGCCACGCCTGGCCCGGCGAGCATGGCAAGGACCAGAGCGGCGATGACGATGCGGCGGGGAGGGATCATGGCGGTCTCCTGGGTGCGATCGATGGGGAACAACAGAGGCGGCCCGGATGATCAATGGAACGATAGACGGCCGATGCTGTCAGGGAAGAGATCGTCGGAAAAGACGTGCGGCGCCGGCGTGCCGCCGACATGCGGGCCGGCGGCCAGCGCGGCCGCGAGACAGCGATTCGTGATGCGGCTGCACTCCCTGTCCAATCAGAAGGCAGACGCGCCATCCAGGTGGGGATGGGCTCGGATCAGACGAGAGGCGGTGGCCCCCGTGGGCAGGGCCGAAGGAGGCAGCTCTGGCGGACCTGCGGGGAGACGGCGAGCCGGAAGAAGGTGACAGGGCGCGCAAACAGGGCCTGCGCATGCGCCAGGTCCTCCCATATCGAGCAGAGGGCACAGTCTGGACCGTGGTGATGCGCCGGCCCCAGATCGGGCGGCAACGCACCATCATCCGGGGTTCCGGCGCTGCGGCAGATGGAGGCCGCGATCAGCGCATTGAGCCCCGAACGCGCGGCCGATGCTGCCGTGACGGCAGCCGGTGGGACGAAGCCGGCAGCGACGATCTGGACCAGCGCCGCCAGCAGCGCCAGGAACCCGGGCCCCTGCCTCATGCGGCGCGCGGCAACGGTGCGGCACATCGCCGGTGTCTAGCGTGATGATTCAGAAATTCCTATCAGAATTTCCGAATCTGAATCACACTAGATTCAATATGTTAGGGGGCCGCTTACCCCAGAAATTCGGATGCGAATCTCTGGGGCGGGACCCTAGCCTTCGGCATCGGATCGCTACAGCGCGCGCCTTCACCGCCGCCCAGACCGGGGCGGTCGGGCCAAAGAGGCGGGGTCAGCGCAGGCGCCGGTCCGGCGCGTCGGCGGTGCGGTCTTCGGCCGGCGGCGCTTCGGCGACCTCGTCCTCGCTGCGTCCGGCCGCCAGCGTCGTCTGGCTTCCGGCGGGACGATTGTAGATGAAGCCGTAGGTCGGATAGGTGCTGCCGAGTGTCGCGCCATGGCCGAGTGCGACGCGGACCGCCGTCCAGTCATTGGCCGCAGACACATCGGCGACGAGGATGTTGCGCGAGACACCGGACCCGGCCCAATGAGCGTGGTCGATTTCGATCTCGCGCGAGTTGATCACCCGCGTGACGACCGCGACATGGCCCAGGCGCATGGTCGAATTGGCTCGGAAATTGAGGATGCTGCCGGGCTCGGGCGCATGGCCGCGGGCATAGACGCCCTCCGCCTCGTCCCACCAGATGGCGGCATTGCCCTTGAGCGCGATGCCGGATTCGGCGCGCGCGAAGGGTACGCACTGCAGCACCGGGCGGTTGGAGGCGAGATGCACCAGGCCATGGCGACCATGGTAACCGGCCAGCCGCACACCATGACGACCCGCCGGCGCATCCGCGGCCAGGGCGGACCTCATGCCATCAGCGCGACGATGGCTGCGGGCGGAAACAGGATGTGCCGATGCCGAGTGCGCGGCCCGGGTTGGATGGTGTGACGCTGATATGGAGTCGGCCTGTGTCGTAGTGGCAAGGGCTGAAGCCGCATGCATCGAGAGAGTTGCGCTCAGCAGTGACCCGATCAACACGAGTCTCCGCTTGTCCGCCCTCCGATCCTGCATGCCGCACTCCTTTTTTCCCACCCGCGTATGGCAATTCTGGTAGCAGCAGGGTTGCAGGAATGACAACCCTCGCCCGGCACCCACGGTTGCGGACGGGGCGCTTTTGCCACCGAACCCCTGTGGATGAACCACGAAATGCCGACACAAGTCCTAACCGGGCGTAAATCAGCCCGATTCGGCCCCGATCCGGCCGGCTCTTGCGGACCGCCGAATCCGCCTTCAGGCTCGGAACGGCAGCAACAGGGGACGCACAGATGGACGGATTTCTCCCTTATGGAGCCGGTGCCTATGCCGAAGGCCGCATGCTGGCCGCCAGCGAAGGGCCGGTCGGGCTGATCCGGATCAATCAGCCGGAGAAGCACAACGCCATGTCGGTGGCGATGTGGCAGGGGTTGGCCGAGATTCTCGACCTTTTCGAACGCGATCCGGCGATCCGCGCGGTGCTTTTGACCGGGGCAGGGGGGCGGGCCTTCTGCTCGGGGGCCGATATCAGCCAATTCGAGGCGGAGCGGTCCGACGCCAACGCGCAGCAGGACTATGAGCGGCGGACCCGTGCCGGTCGCCTCCGCCTCGGCGGCTTCCAAAAGCCGGTGATCGCCGCGATCTCCGGCTATTGCCTCGGGGGCGGGCTGGCGCTGGCGATGCATGCCGACCTGCGCCTCGCCGATGCGACCGCGACCTTCGGGATTCCCGCCGCCCGCCTCGGCATCGCGTATGCTTTTCCGCTGGTGCAGAAGCTGGTCGGCCTGGTCGGACCGGGGCAGGCGCGCCGTCTTCTCTATGGTGGCGAGCGGTTCGACGCCGCCGAGGCGCTGCGGATCGGGCTCATCGAGCAGCTCGTGACCGATGGAGCGCTGGACGCGGCGGCCCGCGCCCTCGCCCGCCGTATCGGCGGCAACGCGCCGCTCTCGGTTCGTGCTGCGAAGCTCGCCGTCGACGCCGCGGAACTCGATTCGGCGCGGCGCGACGAGGCCGCTGTGGAGCGCGCGATCGCGGCCTGTTTCGATAGCGACGATTATCGCGAGGGCCGCGCCGCCTTCGCGGCCAAACGTCCTCCCCGCTTCGTCGGGCGCTGAACGCGCGGCATGCCGGATAGAGCAACCTCCGAAGCGTCAAATCGTTCCAGAGCGTGATGACTGCAGGTGGAAGCGCCGCACATCTGAGTGACGCGATCAAACAGAGAGCTGGAGTGGAGTGGCTGAGCGAAAGCGGTGCCATCCCACTCGAGCGTCACGATCCAGAAATTCCTGTACGAGTTTCTGAATCTGCATCACGCTAGATTCA
>JAJZFF010000315.1 GCA_021805485.1 Pseudomonadota bacterium | reverse complement strand
ATGACCGCGCTGCCGCAGCTCGTCGCTGCGTTCCACTCGCTGGTGGGGCTTGCCGCGGTGTTCGTCGCCGCCTCGGCGCTGAACGCGCCGCAGAGCTTCGGCATCGGCACGCCGGGCCACCTGCATCTCGAAAGCCTCATCGAGATGTCGCTCGGCCTGTCGATCGGCGCGATCACCTTCACCGGCGCGGTCATCGCCTTCGCCAAGCTGCAGGCGCTGATGAGCGGCGCGCCGATCAACTTCCCCGGCCAGCACAAGCTCAATCTCGGCCTCGGCATCCTGCTCGTGGTGCTGATCGTCCTCTTCGTCGCCTCGGGCGGCTCGCAGGTGCTGTTCTGGCTCATCGCGGCGCTGGCGCTCGCCCTCGGCGTGCTGCTGATCATCCCGATCGGCGGCGCGGACATGCCGGTGGTGATCTCGATGCTGAACTCCTACTCCGGCTGGGCGGCCGCGGGCATCGGCTTCACCATCAGCAATATCGCGCTGATCGTGACCGGCGCGCTGGTCGGCTCGTCCGGCGCCATCCTCTCCTACATCATGTGCAAGGGGATGAACCGCTCGATCCTCAACGTGCTGCTCGGCGGCTTCGGTACCGATGCCGCCGCCGCTGCGGGCCCCGCGGGGGCGGCCGGCGACAAGGCGGTGAAGATCGGCTCGGCCGAGGATGCGAGCTTCATCATGAGCAACGCCTCGAAGGTGATCATCGTGCCGGGCTACGGCATGGCGGTGGCCCAGGCGCAGCACGCGGTGCGCGAGATGTCCGACCTGCTGAAGGAGGCGGGTGTGGAGGTGAAATACGCGATCCATCCGGTCGCCGGCCGCATGCCGGGCCACATGAACGTGCTGCTCGCCGAGGCGCAGGTGCCGTATGACGAGGTGTTCGAGCTGGAAGAGATCAACAACGAGTTCTCGACCGCCGACGTGGTCTATGTGATCGGCGCCAACGACGTGACCAACCCGGCGGCGAAGACCAATGCGGCGAGCCCGATCTATGGCATGCCGATCCTCGAGGTGGACAAGGCGAAGACGGTGCTGTTCGTCAAGCGCTCGATGGCCTCGGGCTATGCCGGGGTGGAGAACGAGCTGTTCTTCCGCGACAACACGATGATGCTGTTCGGCGACGCGAAGAAGATGACCGAGGAGATCGTGCAGTCGCTCGGCAAGTAAGCCGGGCGCGCGCACGGGACGATCCGGCGGCGGGGCCAACTGGCTCCGCCGCTTTCGTTTGGGGGCGTTCTTGCCAGCGGGGTGAAATTCCGTCATAGGCGGAGCGGAAGAGAACCGTCGCGCTGCGAGTTTCGCACCGCGGCGCGTTTTTCGTTGATGGAGCGGGTTGCGATGTTTGACGCCCTGTCGGGCAAGCTCGGGGATGTTTTCGACCGGTTGCGCCGGCGCGGCGCGCTGTCCGAAAGCGATGTGATCGAGGCGATGCGGGATATCCGCCTGGCGCTGCTCGAAGCCGACGTAGCACTGCCCGTGGTGCGGGATTTCATCGCCAAGGTGCGGTTGCAGGCGGTTGGCGCCGAGGTGCTGCGGGCGGTTTCGCCGGGGCAGCAGGTCGTCAAGATCGTCAATGACGCGCTGGTGGACGCGCTCGGCGGCGAGGGGGCGGTGCCGCTCAACCTCAACGCGGCATCACCCATTCCGTTCCTGATGGTCGGGTTGCAGGGCTCGGGCAAGACCACGACCTCGGGCAAGATCGCGCTCCTGCTCAAGGAGAAGCAGCGCAAGAAGGTGCTGCTGGCGAGCCTCGATACCCAGCGCCCGGCGGCGCAGCTGCAGCTCGCGCAGCTGGCCGAGCGCGCCGGGGTGGCGAGCCTGCCGATCGTGCCGGGGGAGACGCCGGTGCAGATCGCGCGGCGGGCGATGGAGACCGGGCGGCGCGAGGTGTTCGACGTCGTGATCCTCGACACCGCCGGGCGGCTGGCGATCGACCAGGCGCTGATGGACGAGGTCAAGGCGATCCGCGACGTGGCGGAGCCGGCCGAGACGCTGCTCGTGGTCGACGCGATGACCGGCCAGGACGCGCTCGCCACGGCGACGGCGTTCAACGAGGCGGTGAGCGTCACCGGCATCGTCATGACAAGGCTGGATGGCGACGCGCGCGGCGGCGCCGCGCTGTCGATGCGGGCGGTGACGGGCGCGCCGATCAAGCTGATGGGCATGGGCGAGAAGCTCGATGCGCTGGAGCCGTTCCATCCCGAGCGCATCGCCGGGCGCATCCTCGGCATGGGCGACATTGTCAGCCTGGTCGAGAAGGCGGCGGAAAACGTCGATCAGCAGAAGGCCGAACAGCTCGCCAAGAAGATGGCGCGCGGAAAATTCGACCTTGAGGATTATGCCGAGCAGCTCAAGCAGATCACCAAGATGGGCTCGCTTTCGGGCATCATGGGCATGTTGCCCGGCGTGGGGAAGGTCAAGCAGCAGCTCGCCGACGCCGATCTCGACACCTCGATCCTGAAGCGGCAGGCGGCGATCATCGGTTCGATGACCAAGGCCGAGCGGGCCAATCCGGACATCATGAAGGCGAGCCGGAAGAAGCGCGTGGCGGCGGGCTCGGGCACCTCGGTGCAGGAGGTCAACCGGCTGCTCAAGCAGTTCGACCAGATGAAGGACATGATGAAGCGGGCGCAGAAGCTGGGCCAGAAGGGCCTCGCGCGCGGCGGGCTTGCCGCGTTGCTGCCGCAGGGAGGCGGGCGCCGCCCGTTCTGAGACTACGGGCTTCTGCCCGTTTTGTGTTTGCGGGTTTTTGCTCGTTTTGAGACTGCGGGCTTCGGCCCGGACTGAAAAACGACGGGCTTCGGCCCGTTCTGAAACCACGGCGGCCGGGTTGGCCGCCACCGAGACTACTGACCAGGAGACAATGGAATGTCGTTGAAGATCAGACTGGCCCGCGCGGGCGCGAAGAAGCGGCCGTTCTACCACATCGTCGTCGCCGACTCGCGCAGCCCGCGCGATGGCAAGTTCATCGAGCGGATCGGCACCTACAACCCGATGCTGCCGGCCGATCATGAGGATCGCATCCGTCTCGTGTCCGAGCGGGTCACGCACTGGCTGAGCCAGGGCGCGCAGGCGACCGACCGCGTTGCCCGTTTCATCGGCAAGGCCGGTCTCGCGCCGATGCCGGCGTTCCGCGAGCAGCCCGTGCAGTCCGCGCCGAAGAAGAAGGCGCAGGAGCGCGCCGCCGAGCGCGCCAAGGCCGCCGAGGCCTGATTTCGCGGCTGAGCGATGGATGATCGCCTGATCCTGATGGGCGTGATCGGCCGGCCCCACGGTGTGCGCGGGGCCGTGCATGTCACCACCTATTCGCCGGACCCGGAGGGGCTGGCCGAGCTGCCGTTGCGCGACGAGCGCGGCCGGCGGGTCGGGCTGGCCTGGACCGGGGCGGGGATCGCGCGCGTCACCATCGGCGAGGGCGACGAGGCCGCCGCGATCGCCGACCGCGATGCGGCGGCGAAGCTGACCAATCTCCGGCTCTATGTGCGCCGGGCCGACCTGCCGCCGCCCGAGGACGAGGACGAATTCTACTTCGCCGACCTCATCGGGCTGCACGCGGTGGGGCCGGATGGGGCGGCACTCGGCACGATCCGCGCGGTGCATGATTTCGGCGCCGGCGCGAGCATCGAACTCTCCGACGGCTCGCTGCTGCCCTTCACCCGCGCGGTGGTGCCGGAGATCGACCTGCCGGGCGGCCGCGCCGTGGTGGTGCGGCCGGTTGAGGTGGAGATGCGGGAATGAGCTTCCGCGCCACGATCATCACCCTGTTCCCCGAGATGTTTCCGGGGCCGCTCGGCCAGTCGCTGGCCGGACGCGCGCTGGAGACGGGCATCTGGGCGCTGGACTGCGTGAACCTGCGCGATTTCGGCCTCGGCCGGCATCGCGCGGTGGACGACACGCCGTTCGGCGGCGGCGCGGGCATGGTGCTGCGGCCGGACGTGCTGGATGCCGCGATCGGCCAGGCGCGGGACGGGCGACCGTTGATCGCGCTGACGCCGCGCGGCGCGCCGCTGACCCAGGCGCGCATCCGCCGGCTTGCCGAAGGGCCGGGTGCCGTGCTGCTCTGCGGCCGGTTCGAGGGGTTCGACCAGCGCGCCCTCGACGCCAACGAGGCGGAGGAGATCAGCCTCGGCGATTTCGTGCTCTCGGGCGGCGAGATCGCGGCGCTCGCGCTGCTCGATGCCACCATCCGCCTGCTGCCGGGCGTGATGGGGGCGGCGGAGAGCGCCGAGGAGGAAAGCTTCTCGGACGGCACGCTGCTCGAATATCCGCATTATACCCGCCCGGCCGTGTGGCAGGGGCGGGCGGTGCCGGAGGCGCTGCTCTCCGGCCATCATGCCGCCATCGCCGCCTGGCGCCGCGCCGAGGCCGAGGCCGTGACAAGGCGGCGCAGACCAGATCTATGGGCCCGGCACATTGCCAGCCAGCCGGCTCTTCCGTAAATGAACTCCCCCGAAAGGATGCCAGACATGAACGTGATCCAGACCATCGACGCCGAGCAGATCGGCAAGCTCGCGGAAGCCCGCGCCGTGCCGGACTTCAAGCCGGGCGACAATCTCCGCGTTTCGGTCCGGGTGACCGAGGGCGAGCGCACCCGCATCCAGGCGTTCGAGGGCGTGTGCATCGCGCGGTCGAATCGCGGCATCAACTCGAACTTCACCGTACGGAAGATTTCGTATGGCGAGGGCGTGGAGCGCGTGTTTCCGCTCTATTCGCCGAATGTGACCGAGATCGCCGTCACCCGCCGGGGCGTGGTGCGCCGGGCGAAGCTGTATTACCTGCGCGGCCGCCGCGGCAAGTCGGCCCGCATCGCCGAGGCCGCGCGCGAGACCAACGCCGACTGACGCGCCGGGGGAGCGCCGGGGGGCCACGCGCCCCCTGCCATCCCCGCCGGGCGGCGCGCCGCCCGCGCAGCACGGTTTCAGCCGGAGGGGCATCACGCGGGCGCTTGCGCGTCTGCCGCCCGATGCCGCTCTGACCGAAACCTTGAAGGTGTCCGGAGCGTGACGCTCATGTCGGGCGCGGGTGATTCCCGCCCGGTCCGGCACCTTGAGCCGGAGGACGCACGCATGGCTTCGACATTGTTCGACAAGATCTGGGCGGCGCATGTCGTCGATCGCATGCCGGACGGCACCGCGGTTCTCTATATCGACCGGCATCTCGTCCATGAGGTGACCAGCCCGCAGGCCTTCGAGGGGCTGCGGATGGCCGGGCGCAAGGTGCGGCGGGTGGATGCGACCATCGCGGTCGCCGACCATAACGTGCCGACCGAGGACCGCGCCGCCGGCATCGCCGAGCCGGAGAGCGCGCTGCAGGTCGCGACCCTCGAACAGAATGTCGCCGCCTTTGGCGTGCCCTATATTCCGGTGACCGACGCGCGGCAGGGCATCGTTCACGTGATCGGGCCGGAGCAGGGGATCTCGCTGCCGGGGATGACGATCGTCTGCGGCGATTCCCACACCTCGACCCATGGCGCGATGGGCGCGCTGGCCTTCGGCATCGGCACCTCCGAGGTCGAGCATGTGCTGGCGACGCAGACGCTGTTGCAGAAGCCGGCGAAGAACATGCTGGTGCGGGTGGACGGCACGCTGCCGCCGGGCTGCTCGGCGAAGGACATCGTGCTGGCGATCATCGGCGAGATCGGCACCGCCGGCGGCACCGGGCACGTGATCGAATATGCCGGCGCGGCG
>JAJZFF010000085.1 GCA_021805485.1 Pseudomonadota bacterium | reverse complement strand
GCTGGATGACCTGATGCGCATCGTTCCCGGCCCGGATTTCCCGACCGGCGGCATCATTCTCGGCCGTTCCGGCATCCGCAGCGCCTTCGAGACCGGCCGAGGCGGCATCGTCGTGCGCGCCCGCACCTCCATCGAGGAAATCCGCAAGGACCGCATGGCGATCATCGTCAGCGAGCTGCCATATCAGGTGAACAAGGCGACGCTGCTCGAACGCATCGCCGAGCTCGTGCGCGCCAAGGAAATCGAGGGCATTGCAGACCTGCGCGACGAGAGCGACCGCGAGGGCATGCGCATGGTGATCGAGCTGAAGCGCGACGCCACGCCGGAAGTCGTGCTCAATCACCTTTACCGCTTCACCCAGTTGCAGACCGGCTTCGGCATCAACATGCTCGCCCTCGATGGCGGCCGGCCGCGCCAGCTTGGCCTGCGCGATGCGCTGGATTGCTTCATCACCTTCCGCGAGGACGTGATCCTGCGCCGCTCGCGCTTCGAGCTGAACAAGGCGCGCGACCGGGCGCATCTGCTGGTTGGGCTCGGCATCGCGGTGGCGAATATCGACGAGGTGATCGCGCTGATTCGCGCGGCGCCGGACGCCGCCTCCGCCCGTATCGCCCTGATGGCGCGGGATTGGCCGGCTGGCGATGTTCGCCCGCTGCTCGAACTGATTGACGATCATGGCAACCAGATCTCCGAGGGCGGTACGGTCCGCCTGACCGAGGCACAGGCCCGCGGCATTCTCGAACTCCGCCTGCAACGCCTCACCGGACTTGAGCGCGAGAAGATCCAGGCCGAACTCACGGAGGTTGGCCGCCGCATTGGCGAACTGCTCGAAATCATCGCCTCCCGCCCACGCCGGCTCGAGGTGCTGCGCGACGAACTGCTCGCCGTGCGCGCCCGCATCGCCGCCCCGCGCCTGACCAGCATCGAGGACAGCGTAGCCGACCAGGACGACGAAAGCCTGATCGAGCCTGGCCAGATGGTCGTGACGATGACGCGCGATGGCTTCATCAAGCGTACCCCGCTCGAAGCCTTCCGCGCGCAGAACCGCGGCGGCCGCGGCCGCGCCGCCGCCTCCATGCGTGGCGACGACGTGATCACCCGCAGCTTCAACGCCCACACCCACCAGTTCGTGCTGTTCTTCAGCCAGGGCGGCAAGGCGTTCCGCGAGAAGGTCTGGCGCCTTCCCGAATCGGCGCCGGCGGCGAAGGGCAGGGCGATCGTCAACATCCTGCCCGAGCTGAACGGCGATGCCGTCACCGCCGTGCTGCCGCTGCCGCAGGACGAAAGCCTGTGGAACGACCTCCACCTCGTATTCGCCACCGCATCGGGCAATGTGCGGCGCAACCGGCTGGCGGATTTCCGCAACGTCCGCTCGACCGGCCTGATCGCGATGAAACTCGACGAGGGCGACCGGCTGATCGGCGTCGCCACCTGCCGCGAGGGTGACGACGTGTTCCTCGCCACGCGCCAGGCGCGCTGCATTCGCTTCCAGATCACCGACGACACGCTGCGCGTCTTCGCCGGTCGAGATTCGAGCGGCGTGCGCGGCATCCGTCTCGGCGCCGGCGACGAGGTGATCTCGCTCTCCGTGCTGCGGCATGTCGAGGCGGACTTGGACGAACGTGCGGCCTACCTGAAATATGCCGCGGCCCAGCGCCGCGCCGGCGGCGAGGAGGGTGAAGCCGAGATCGTGGAAAGCGAAGAGGCGGCGGCTGACATCCAGCTGACCTCCGAGCGGATCGCGGCCCTGCAATCGGCCGAGGAAATGATCCTCACCGTTACCACCGGCGGATTCGGAAAACTCTCCTCGGCCTATGAATACCGTGTCACCGGCCGCGGCGGGCAGGGCATCGCCAACATCGCGCTCACCGTGCGCAACGGCCGCGCTGTGGCCGCCAGCTTCCCCGTCCGGCCGGGAGACGACATCATGCTCGTCACCGATCAGGGCAAGCTGATCCGCGCCCCGGTGGACCAGGTGCGCATTACCGGCCGTCAGGCGATGGGCGTAACGCTTGTGCGGGTCGAAAAGGACGAACAGGTAACCAGCGTCTTCCCCGTCATAGATGACGGCGAAGACGAAGCCGGGGAGGAACAGAATGGCTGATGGCGGTCTGATCGGGCTGTATCCGGGGACTTTCGATCCGATCACCAACGGGCATATCGACATCATCGGCCGCGCCGCGCAGCTTTGCTCGAAGCTCGTCATCGGCGTGGCCCGCAATGCCGGCAAGGGACCGCTGTTTCCCACTGCCGAGCGCGTCGAGATGGTCCGCGCCGAGATTGCGCCGATTGCCGAACGCACCGGCACCGAAATCGATGTGCAGGCCTTCGATTCGCTGCTGATCGCCTTCGCCCAGCAGGTCAGCGCACAAGTGATCGTGCGCGGGTTGCGCGCCGTCTCCGACTTCGATTACGAGTTCCAGATGGCCGGGATGAACGCGCGACTCGACCAGCGGATCGAGACGATCTTCCTGATGGCAAGTGAGCGGCACCAGTTCATCTCGTCGCGCTTCGTCAAGGAGATCGCCCAGCTGGGCGGCGACATCTCGAGCTTCGTTCCGAAACTGACCTTGGAGAGGACCCTTCGCCGGGTTGGCAGACCATGATCATCAGACGCCGCACGCTTCTCGCCGCCGCCGCTTCCACCCCCCTTGCCGGAGTTGTCATGTCCGAAACCGCTTCCGCCGCCAGCCCATCGAACACGATCCACATGACGCTGCCCTTTGGCGTCGTCACGATCGAGTTGCGCCCCGACCTCGCACCGAAAACCTGCGAGCAGATCCGCACCCTCACCGCGCGCGGTTTCTATGACGGTTGCGAATTCTTCCGGGTGATCGCCGGCTTCATGGCGCAGACCGGCGACCCCACCAACACCGGCACCGGCGGCAGCAACCTGCCCAACGTGCCTGCCGAATTCACCGACAAGGCAAAGTTCCTCACAGGTTCGCTGGGCATGGCCCGTACCAGCGATCCGAACAGCGGGAATAGCCAGTTCTTCATCTGTTTCGCCCCCGCCGCCTGGCTTGACGGCCAGTACACCTTGTTCGGCCAGGTTACGGCAGGCATGGACTATGTCGACGAGATCAAGAAGGGCCAGGGCCAGAGCGGCCGCGTTACCGACCCGACCAAGATCATCAAGATGGAACTCGCCGCGTAATACCGGCAATCCGCCCCGCCCTCTTGACGAACCCCGCCGGAATTGGTCTTTCCGGCGGACACTTTGGTGAGAGCCCGTAGCTCAGTTGGTAGAGCACGAGACTTTTAATCTTGGGGTCCAGGGTTCGAATCCCTGCGGGCTCACCAAAATAACCAAAGAAAAACAAAGACTTAAAATTTCGGCTTTTCGCGAAATTGGATTTTCTGGATTTTCCGCTCCAAATCTGCTCCACTAGGGATCGATTTTGGTGGAACGGAAAATGGGTTCGATCGTCGAATAATCTGCCCCCCTTCTGAGTGTTCCGGGATCTGTTTTAGGATTTGGCATGAAGGAGGACTGTGATGGCGAGGAATCACAAGCCGGAAGAGATCATCGGCAAGTTGCGCGAGGCTGAGATTGTGCTAGCGCAGGGCGGGACGGTTGCGGATGCGTGCCGTTGGATCGGCGTCACCGAGCAGAGCTATTATCGGTGGCGCAAGGAGTATGGCGGCCTGAAGATGGACCAGTCGCGGCGCATGAAGGAACTGGAGCGGGAGAACGCCCGGCTGAAGCGTCTGGTGGCCGATCTGTCGCTGGATAAGGCGATCCTGACGGAGGCGACACGGGGAAACTTCTGAGCCCCGCGCGGCGCCGGCGCTGTATCGATCACATCAGAGGAACGATGTCTGTCTCGGAGCGGCGGGTGTGCCGTGTGCTCGGACAGCACCGATCGACGCAGCGCAAGGTGCCACGCGGGGCAGATGACGAGGCGGCCCTGACCGGGGACATCATTGCCCTGGCCCGGCAATATGGTCGTTACGGCTATCGGCGGGTGACGGCCTTGCTGCGGGATGCGGGGTGGCACGTGAACCGCAAGCGGGTGGAGCGGATCTGGCGGCGCGAGGGTCTCAAGGTGCCGCAAAGGCAGCCGAAGCGCTCACGCCTCTGGCTCAATGACGGGTCATGTATCCGGCTGCGACCGGCGTATCCCGGCCCCGAATTCATCGCCAGGGCGGTGCGGCAATGGCTCGGAAAGGTCGGTGTGAAGACGCTCTACATCACGCCCGGTTCACCATGGGAAAACTGCTACTGCGAGTCCTTCAACGGTACTGATGTTCATACCGCCCCGGCGACGAGGTTGATCAGCCACTGCACCTCATCGGAAAGGTGGCCGCGCGGATGCCAGAGGAGGTAGTATTCGACGGCAGGAAAATCGATCGGCGAGGGCAGGACCGCCAATGGCAGATGCCGTGCATGGAACTCGGCAAAGCGCCGCGTCGTGGTGAACACGAGATCGGTCTTGAGCAGCAGCGGCGGAGCGAGGCCGAAATAGGGAACGAGAATCTGCACGTTACGTTTCAGCCGCGCGCGTGTGAGGTGCGATTCGATCGGACCGCGCTGGGTCGAGGAATAGGGCGTTGGCGCCAGATGCGCGGCGGCCAGATAGTCCGCCTCGCTAATGGTCCCACCGGCGCGGAAACGCTGGGCCAGCGGATGGTCGGCGGCAAGAAGGCAGACCACCTCGTCGGAAAACAGCGTGCGGCGATGCAGCCTTTTCGGTGGCTCGGGCCAGTTGCCGAGCACCAGGTCGAACGTGCCGCTGGCGAGCGACTCCTCGTAGTCGGCGTCCGACGTCAGCGGATGGAGTTCAAGCCGGGCGTGCGGGGCCGCCGCGCGGAACCGCTCGACGAGGCTCGGGACGAAGAGGATGTTGAGATAGTCCGGCGAGCCGATGCGGAAGTTGCGGATCGAGTGTTCCGGATCGAAGGAATCACTCGCGATCGCGATCCGGCTGATTTCGTGGAGAGCATTGGTCACCGGCTCGAGCAGGGCGAGACCGCGCTCCGTCGGCACCATGCCTGACTTGCCGCGCACGAGGAGGGGATCTCCGGTGATGTCGCGCAGTCGGCGCAGCGCGGCGCTAATCGCCGGTTGCGACTGGTTGAGTCTGACCGCCGTGCGGGTGACGCTACCCTCGACGAGCAGCATGTGCAGCACTCGCAGTAGATAGATGTCGACCGTGTCGCGATAGCCCGTCAAATGTTCCGCCGCCTCCGCCTCATCCGCCCAGTACCTCCAGTCCCGCGTGATGGGCGTGGAAATGTTCGGCGATGTCGATCCGTCGCGCCACCCAGACGTTCTCGCGCGCCGCGATATGATCGAGGAAGCGCGCCAGCGCCGCAAGCCGTCCGGGACGGCCCGCGAGGCGGCAATGTAGGCCGACGCTCATCATCGCCGGCCTGCCGTTTTCGCCCTCGCGGTAGAGCACGTCGAACGTGTCTCGCAGATAGGAAAGGAAATCATCGCCGCTGGCAAAGCCGGACGTTGTCGAGAAGCGCATGTCGTTGGCTTCGAGCGTGTAGGGAATGACAAGATGCCGGCCGGCCGGGCCCCGCACCCAGTAGGGCAGGTCGTCGGCATAGCTGTCCGACGAATAGCGGAAGCAGTCCTGTTCCATGGTCAGCGCCCTTGTGTTCATCGAACACCGGCCGAGATAGAAGCCTTGCGGCGCTGCGCCGGTCACCTCGCGATGCAGGCGGATCGCCGCCGCCAGATGAGCGGCCTCGACGTCGCGCGGGACCGATCGGTAG
>JAJZFF010000505.1 GCA_021805485.1 Pseudomonadota bacterium | reverse complement strand
GATATCCTGGTGCGCCACGGCGGCACCGCGATCCTGTCGGAAACGCCGGAAATCTACGGCGCCGAACACCTTCTCGTGCATCGCGCCGCGAGCCGCCGCGTCGCCGACGACCTGCTGGCACGGATCGACTGGTGGCGCGACTATCTCGCCCGCACCGGCGGGCAGATGAACAACAACCCCTCGCCCGGCAACAAGGCCGGCGGACTGACCACCATTCTCGAAAAATCCCTCGGCGCCGTCGCCAAGGGCGGCACCACGCCGCTCACCGCCGTCTACCGCTATGCCGAGCCGGTCACCGAGCGCGGCTTCGTCTTCATGGACACGCCCGGCTACGACCCCGTCTCGGTCACCGGCCAGGTTGCCGGCGGCGCCAACATCCTCTGCTTCACCACCGGCCGCGGCTCGGCGTTCGGCTGCAAGCCGGTGCCCTCGATCAAGCTCGCCACCAACAGCGATCTCTACCGCCGCATGGAAACCGACATGGACATCGATTGCGGCGACATCCTCTCCGGCATGACCATCGCGCAAAAGGGCGAGGAGATCTTCCGCCACCTGCTCGACGTCGCCTCCGGCGCGCGCACCAAATCCGAACTGCTCGGCTATGGCGACAACGAATTCGTGCCCTGGCAGGTCGGCGCGGTCATGTGACCGCCAAGTGAGGTTTCATGTGACCGCCAGGCGAAGTTTCATGTGACCGCCTGGCGAAATCTCATGTGACCGCGGTGCTGGCGTCAGTGGGCGCCGGCACCCAGCATCGCCGCGCGGAATCCCTCATCCGCGCGCAGCGCCTCGGTGGTATCCGCCCGCACGATCCGCCCGGTCTCCAGCAGATAGGCGCGATGCGCGACCTTCAGGCTGAGATTGACGTTCTGCTCGACCAGCAGCACCGTCATCCCCTGGGCATTGATCCGCGCGATCGTCGCGAACACCTGCTTGACGATCACCGGTGCGAGGCCGAGCGAAGGCTCGTCCAGCATCAGCAGGCGCGGCTTCGCCATCAGCCCGCGCCCGATCGCCAGCATCTGCTGCTGCCCGCCGCTGAGCGACCAGCCCATCTGCGCATAAAGCCGCTTCAGGTCAGGGAAGATTTCGAGAATCTCCTCGATATCCCGCTCGGTTTCGGCGCGCGACACCTTCCGGTTCGAAGTCCCCATGATCAGGTTCTCGCGCACCGTGAGCCCCGGAAACACATGCCGCCCTTCCGGCACATGCGCGATGCCGCGGCGGACGATGGTCTCCGGCGCCATCCGGTCGATCCGCTCGCCTTCGAAGCGGATCTCGCCCCGAGTCGGGTGCAGCAGTCCGGAAATCGTCTTGAGCGTGGTCGACTTGCCGGCGCCGTTCACGCCGAGCAGGGCGACAACCTCGCCTGCCCTTACCTCGACGCTGATATCGTGCAGGGCGGTCACCTGCCCGTAGCGCGACTGGATGTTGCTGACCTCAAGCATATTCGACATCGTCACCCAGATACGCCTTCATCACGGCAGGATCCGACAGCACCTGCTTCACCGATCCCTCGCTGATCTTCTGGCCGAAATCCATCACATAGGCCCGCGTCGCCACGCTGGAGACGAAGCTCATGTCGTGCTCGATCAGCAGCATCGTCACCCCCAGCGCATGAATCCGGTAGAGGATCTGCGACAGCACCTCGGTTTCCTCGTGATTCATGCCCGCCGCCGGCTCGTCGAGCAGCAGAAGCTCGGGGCCGGAGACGATGGCCCGCGCGATCTCGACGATGCGCTGCTGGCCATAGGGCAGGTTCTTCGCCTTCATATCGAGCCGGGCGAAACCGAGAAAGTGAAGTGTTTGCCGCGCCTTTTCCATCGCCTCGCGTTCCTCGCGATAGCCGCGCGGCCGCGACAGCAGCGCCCCCGCGAGCCCGACCGTTCCCCGCCGGTAATAACCGACCGCCACATTCTCCAACGCGGTCAGTTCGGGAAACAGGCGGATATTCTGGAAGGTGCGGGAAATGCCGAGCCGGTTGATCCGCGTCGGGCCGAGATTGGTGATCTCCTTCCCGTCATAAACGATCGATCCCGCCGTCGCCGTATAGATCCCGCTCAGCACGTTCAGCACCGTCGTCTTGCCCGATCCATTCGGTCCGATCAGCACGGCGACATCGCCGCGATTGACCGTGAGCGACACGCCATTGACCGCCTTGATGCCGCCGAAATGCTTGGCCAGATCGCGAATTTCCAGAAGCGGCCGGTCCGAGGCCGCAGGCCGCTCGGGCACGGCACCTGGCTCGAGATGCGCCACCTCGTCCTCGTCAGCGCGGCGCCGTCCCAGAACCAGCGTCCCCACCGCGCCGACACCGCGCAGCATCAATCCATACAGCCCCTCCGGCATGAACAGCACGACGACGACGACCAGCACGCCATAGACCGCGATGTAATAGGCATGCAGGAACCGCAGCACTTCCGGCAGGAAGGTGATCAGCCCGGCGCCCAGCGTGGTGCCGACGATCGAGGCTTGCCCGCCCACCAGCGCCATCGCGAAGAACGAGACGGACTGGTAGAAGTTGAACACGTTCGGGCTGATATAGAGCGAGCCGGAAGCGTAAAGAATTCCGCCCATCGCGGCGAGCGCCGCGGAGACGGCGAAGGCGAGAACCTTGGTCCGGAACAGGCTGATTCCGTTTGCCGACGCGGCGATTTCATCCTCGCGCAGGGCGAACAGCGCGCCACCCAGCCGCGAATGGCGCAGGCGGAACACGACATAACTCGCCAGCACGAGAACCGCGACGGAGATGAAATAGAATCCGTGGTCGCTGTTGATCGCGTAACCGAACAGGCTCGGCCGCGGAATGTTGGAAATCCCGTCCGCCCCGTCCGTCACTGCGTTCCAGTTGTTCAGCACCAGTTCGGTGATGATCTGAAACCCGATCGTCACCAGCGCGAGATAATGGCTAGCGAGCCTGAGCGAGATCGCGCCGAGGAACAGGCCGAAGCCGGTGGTCACCACCACCGCCGCCAGCGCCGCACTCCAGTAGCCGACGTGATGGTTCACCGCGAGGATCGAGAACGTATAGGCGCCGATCCCGAAAAACGCAGCCTGCGCCAGCGAGATCTGCCCCGAATAGCCGAGCAGAACGGTCAGCCCGAGCGCCGCGACGGCATAAGACAGCGAGAGGATCAGCAGCGTGAGATAATACGATCCGAGCCGCCCGCCCGGCAGCAGGAACGGAATCAGCACCAGCAATGCGATGAAGGGCAGGAACTTGGCGATCGACCTGGTCATGTTGTCGTTTTCCTGAAGCCGCCGGCGCGCCGGTCAGACCTTCTGCGAGACTTTTTCACCGAACAGCCCGTATGGCCGGAAGATCAGGAACAGGATCAGCACGATGAACGGAAACGCATCACGATACGATCCTGAAATATACGTCGCGCCGTAGGTCTCGATCAGCCCGATGCCGAGCCCGCCGACGATGGCCCCCTTCATGCTCCCGAACCCGCCGACGATCGCCGCGGCAAAGGCCTTGAGCGCGATGGTCGAGCCCATCGTTGCCGTCACCGTGTAGACCGGCGCGATCAGCAATCCCGCCAGCCCGCCCAGCGCGGTGCTGATCGCAAACGTCAGCGCCGCCATCCAGGCCACGCGGATCCCCATCAGTCGCGCCGTATCCGGGTCCTGCGCCGTCGCCTGCAACTGCTTGCCGAGCTTGGTCCGTTCGAGAAACCAGTTCAGCAGCGCCACCATCGCGGCGGTGACGACGATGATGACGATATATTGCGGATAGACGTGCACGCCGAGCAACTCGACCGACTGCGCCTTGAAGATCGGCTGCAGCTGGTACGGGATCGGTCCATAGATCAGCAGGAAGGCCTGTTCGAGAAAGACCGAGGCACCGACAGTGGCGATCATCACCGGCAGGAAGTTGCGCGGCCGGTTGCGCACCGGCTGGAAGATCAGCAACTGGAACAGCGCGCCGACCACGCCGGTTCCCGCCACCGCGAGCAGCAGCGCGACCCACCAGGGCAGATGCAGCATGACGACGAGGCTGACCATGAAATAGGCGCCAATCATCGCGAAATCGCCCTGGGCGAAATTCACCACGTTGACGGAGGTGTAGATCAGCACGAAGCCGAGCGCGATCAGCGCATAGATGCTGCCGACCGCAAGTCCCGCGATGGTCAGCTGGATGAATTCGGAGAACACGCAGAGGATATCCCGGTCAGCAGTTTTTCATTCCGCCACGATAACGGATAACGCCGTCCGGGCGCTGGTCATGCCCGGACGGCGCAAGACGATCAGCCGACGTATTTGATCGGAATGACCTTCTGGTGCTGCATCTTCACAACCCAGTAGCCATGCAGCCCGTCGCCGTTTGCGTCGAAATTGTAGGTGCCTTCGACGCCATGATAGCCCTTCACCGCGCGGATGCCCTTCTGGATCGCCGCCGGCGCGGTGCCATCCTTCGCGATCACCCGGCTCAGCACGTTCACCGCATCATACACCCAGCCGCCAAAAACGTCGGGCTGGCTGTGATATTTCGCGACATAGAGCTTGGTGAAGGCTTTCGCCGCATCGTTGCCGTCGGCCACGAAATCGGACACGCCGTAGGTGCCGTCGACCGCCGGCCCGGCGAGCTGGATGCACACCGCCGTCGCGATCGAGGTGGACCCGATGATCTTCACCTTGAGACCGAGCTGGCGCAGCTGCTTCAGCATCTGCGCCTCATCCTCGGAATTGGTCATGTAGGTTGCAAGCGTATCGGCGCCGGAGCTTTTGATCTTCTCCAGAAACGACGTGTAGTCCCGCGTCGCGGTCGTATAGCCCTGGTCGCTGACAACCTTGGCGCCGTCCTTCACCAGCGCCGCCTTGAGCAGCGCATTCCCGGCCGCGCCGAAGGCGTCGGTGTCGTAAAGAACTGCGACGTTCTTGCTGCCCATCGTCTTTACCGCATACTGGGCCATCGTCGCCGAAGCGTAGGTGTCGTTCGGGCGGAAGCGGAACACCCACTGGTTGCCGACATGCGTCAGCTTCGGATCGGTGCCGCCGATCATGGTGGGAATCTTGTAGCGCGCGACATAAGGCAGCGTCGCCTGCACGATCGTGCTGCGGATCGAGCCGATGATCGCAACGATATTCTGGTTTGCGGCGAGCTTCTGATAGGCCGAGACGCCGGCCTGGTTCTGCCCGCGATCGTCCTCGACGATCAGCTTGATCTTCTTGCCGTTGATGCCGCCATGGGCGTTGATCTCGTCGACGGCGAGCTTCGCGCCATCAACCTTGTGCTGCCCGCTCAGCGCGGCGGGACCGGTGAGGTCGGCGATCATGCCGATCTCGATAGTACCCGAAGCGGCATGGGCCACGCCCAGCCCGCAAGACAGCGCAACCATGGCGGCGCCACAAAGAAGTTTTCTGACCATTGGATTCGTTTCCCCTATTGTCTGTGAGTTTTACGGATTGATCCGGGCATGGAGCCGCTCCTCATGGCGGACATGGCCCGCCGTGTCTCGCCGGCGCCGGGCGTACCCGCGGAATAGGCGCGGGCGAGTTGACGACGGAAGCGACCCGACCTGCCGCCTGCGAGGCAATCCGGCACAAGAGCGCACATCCGTCGGTCTCCCCATGCAGATTTTGGATAACCGGTATATAGGATTTCGGGGGGTGTCAACACGCCCCGGCATGCGAGCGGGCGGTCAGCGACGGGCGGCCGCGTCGAGCCAGGCGTGCCAGTCCGGCGTATCATCGATGAAGACCGGCGGCGGGGTGGCGCCCAGATGCCG
>JAJZFF010000456.1 GCA_021805485.1 Pseudomonadota bacterium | reverse complement strand
GCCACACTCGCGATGGCCCTGACCCTCGGCCTTGCCGGCTGCGCCGGCCAGCGGACCGTCTATCTCGCACTATCGCCGACATCGGGGCCGACATTCCACACCCGTGGAGCGGCGATCGCGGTGGCGCACGTGCTGATGCCGCCGACGATCGACCGGATCTACCTGACCACCGCGACCGGCCCGAACACCCGCGCCGTCTCGCGGCGGGCGCGATGGACCGCCCCGCTGGCGGGACAGGCGCAGGCCATATTGGCACGCGACCTGGCGCGCCGCCTGCCCGAGCGGCGCGTGGCCATGCCCGGCGATCCCGTCCCGCGGGCGGCGCTGCTGGTGCATGTCGAGGTGACGGACTTCATCCCGCATCCGGGCCATGTCGAGCTCGCCGCGGACTGGCGCGGGGTGCGGGCGGGCAAGGCCGTGGCGGCTGGGCGGGTGCGCATCGCCGAGCGTTGCGGCGGAGGCGCGGCGGCGGAAGCGCACGCCATGAGCGTCGCGCTCGGCCGGCTCGCCGACCGGATCGCGGCGCGGCTTTCACGGTGAGGGGCGGTCAGACCGCGACGACCACGGCCGTCACGTTGTCGTTGCCCTTGCGGGCGAGGGTGGCCGCGATCAGCAGTTCCGGCGGCGGCACGCCGTCCGGCGAACCGAGCAGGGCGGCGATTTCCGCCTCGGGCAATGTCTTGCTCAGCCCGTCCGAGCAGAGCAGGAACCGGTCCCCCGGCTCGATCCGGCCGATCACCTTGTCGAGTTCGAGATCCGCGTCGTCGGCGCCGACGGCGCGGGTAATCACGTTCGCCTGGGGATGGTGCTCGGCGGCCTCGGGCGTGAGCCGCCCCTCGTCCACCAGCGCCTGCACCAGCGAGTGGTCGCGGGTCAGCTGGGTCAACTCGCCGCCGCGCAGCAGATAGACGCGCGAATCCCCCGCCCAGAGGCAGGCGAAATGGTCATCGCGCAGGATCAGGATCGCGATGGTGGAGGCGATGACCGCGCGCGGGCCGCGCTGGGACGCCTCGTGCAGCAGGGCGTGATGGGTCTCGTTCACCACGCCCCGCACCTGCGGCAGCAATTCGGCCGCGGTCAGCCCCGGCTCGAGGCGGTCCAGCCCGGCGACGATCATCCCCGAGGCCACCTCGCCCGCCTGATGCCCCCCGGCACCGTCCGCCACCGCCCAGAGGCCGAGATCGGGACGGCAGAGATAGGCATCCTCGTTGTGCCTGCGCACCGCGCCGACATGGGTTTCCGCCCAGGTCACGGCGCGCGGGATCATCGCACCGTCTCCCCGGCCTCATCGCGCAGGAACGCCGCGAAACCGGCGGGGTCGGGCAAGCCGGCGACCTCGATGCGGCCAGGACCGCGATGCGGCCCCCCGGCCGACCACCAGCCATATGCCGGCTCGCACGGATCGGGCGGGAGATCTGCCAGACGGGCGGCGAAGGTATCCGGCGGCACATCCGCGGTGACGGCCGCGATGCCGATCTCCTCGACCGCGTCGAGCCAGGCGGAGCCGGCGCAGGCCGCATCGGTCGCGAGCACCAGCGGAAAGGCGCGCCCGACACGGTCGATGCTGGGCAGCCACACGCCACCGAGCGGCACGCCCGCGACCGGCGCGGCAAATCGCCAGACCGGCGCTTCCATCCAGCAGGCCTGCCAGTCATCGCCCAGCGCGTTGCGGCTGGCCTCGAGGCTCGCGCGCATCCAGCCATCGAACGCGTCGACCACAGCCCGCGGCAGGCCGGCGCCGACGAAGTCGCCGCGCGCCGGAATCTTGCCGTAAAAGCCGCTCACCCGCGCCACATCTTCATCCTTTGAGGCTCGGGCAGCGGAAGTCGTTCAGCACGCCCGGCGCGAACGGGTTGAAGATCGACCCCGCCTCGAGCGTGAAGCGCGCCTGCATGCCCCCCTGATCGAAGGTGAGGGTGTAGCGGGCGGAGCTGCCGTCACGCGTGAGCCGCCCCATGCCGAACAGGCGAAACACCGCCCAGGGACCGCTGGCCTGAAGCGTGACCGGCGTGCCGCCGGCGGCCGGCGTGATGATCAGCCGGGCCGTCTGCATGCCGGTGGCACCCGGCCAGTTCACCGAGGTCGGCACCGTCGGGCCGTGGGCGTAGCTGACATCGACGCCGCCAAGCTGCAGCACGACCTGTGCCGCGCCCGCCGAGAGGCCGGCGGGCGTGACCGTGAACTGCACGCTGGGCTGCGTGCCGCCCAGGAAGAACATCTGCTGGATTTCCTGCGCGCGCTGGAATTCCGCGACGGCCCCCTGGCTGACCGGCGGCGCCACGCCGTTCACCGGCTGCACCGTCCATACCTGCCCGGTCATGTTCACGAAGGGCCGCACCTGCGTGTTGAAGAAATTGTCCATCACGCCGCCCGGCGCGAAGAGACGGGCGAAATCGGCAAGCGGAATGCCCGAGGCGGCACTTGCATCGAACGGGTAATGGCCGGTCACCGCCTTCTCGCAGAGTGCCGCGGCACCGCCCGGCGCCTTGAACGCCGCCGCCGCCGCCGCCGCCGCGCTGCCGCCGCGCAGGCTGTTCGATGTCGCGACGATCGCGCCGAGCCAGCGGCTGACCGGCTGCGGATCGTGCTGCGCCTCGCCGGCAAGGAGCTGGGCCGCATCGCCGCCGGCGGCGGGGGACGCGGGGCCCGCCGCGCCGGGCGCCGTGGCGGCGAGGGTTGCCAGCTGCTTCTGCACCTGGTCGATCAGTTGCAATGTCAGCGAGAGCGGAGAGCCTGCCGCGCCGTTGCCCACATAATTGCGCAGCGGCGCGAACTCGGCGTTGATTGCCGCCCCGGGCTTCGGGGCCGGGGCGCCTGACGCCTGCGGGCCCAGCAACTGCTTCAGCCGCGTCGCCGCTTCGTTCAGCTTGGCCGGTGCCCGCAGCTTCGCCTCGGCGCCCGTCGCCCCCTTGGCGGCCTTCGCAAGGTCTTTCGGCGGTTTGGTGAGCGTAAGCTCGTCCGCCATCGACGACAGCAGCCGCACCATCGGCGATTGGGGCGAGCCAAGCACGTAGAGCGCCTGCACGGCCTGGCCCGCGGAGCCGAGGGGCGCGATATTGAGGTCGTCGATCATCGACTGCCAGTGCCGGGCATAGGCGGTGTCGTAGAGCCGGATCACATCCTGCTCGAGCGACTGCATCTGCGGCGAATCCGGCTTGATCCGGTCCTGCGCGCCGAGCACCCAGCTTTCCCTGGCGACATCCTGTGTCGCATGGGTGAGGGCCGGCAGCAGCACGGTGTAGAAGCCGCGCTTGGTGAAGAAGCCGGGCACGCCATCGGTCAGCGGCTTGCCGGTGGCGTTGACGAAATAGGGCGTTCCGGCAGCCCCCAGCGCCGCCGCCGGCGTCCAGGCCGGCACGCGGGACGCCGCCTCGGAATCGCGGATGCGGGAATAGACCCGCTCGGCGATCGGCACGCGCGAGAAGGTCGCGCGCGCGGTGGCGATCAGCTGGCCGTCCAGCGGAACGTCCGGCAGCGGGCGGGCGAGCAGCGCGGTCAGGTCGCGCATCAGCGAATGGCGCAATGCGGTCTGGCCGAAGCCCGGATAGAGGCGCCGCCAGTCGAGCTTCATCCAGGCCTCGACCAGCGAGGCGTCGAGCGGTCCCTGATTGCCGAGCATGAGATAGACGCGGGTCGCCTGATACAGGAAATCCGGCCGGTCGAGCCCGCCGCGCATTTCCGCCTCGAGCTGAAGCACGAGGCGCGGCAGCAGCGCATGGTCGAGCACGTTGCGGTAGACGGCGGCGGTCGCGGCCCTGATCGAGGCGCCCTGGTCGAGGCCGATGCCGTGATAGCCGCGCTCGGGGGGCGCGCCGGCAAGGTCGCGGGCCTCGCGCAGCAGCGGCGCGATCCGCGACAGATCGGCGCTGGCGACCGGATCGAGCCGGATCTGCGCCGCGACCTTCTGTTCGGCGGCAAGCCCGGCGCGCGCGCGGGCGATGGCGGCGGCATTGTCGGCATGGCTGCGGAACAGCGCCGCGAGCAGCACGACGAACACGAGGCCGACCGCGCCGAACCCCGCGCCGCGCAGCGCGAGGCGGCGCCGGGCGCCGGACCGGTCCGCCGAGCCCAGCATGGCCTCGCCGAAGATCACCTCGCCGATCAGCCGGCCGAGGAAATAGGAGCGGCCGGATTGCGGCCGCAGGCTGGGCGCGCGCCGCTGGTCGATGCCGAAGCTGCGGGCCAGCGCGCCGGTCAGACGGTCGATCGGCGTGCCTTCCTGCGTGCCCGAGCAGAGATAGACCCCGCGCAGCCACGGCGCGGGATCGAGCTGGGAGCCGGCGAACGCCTCGTTCAGGAAGGCCTCCAGCGGCGCCTGCAGGCTCGCGACCTGCATCGGGAAGCCGGCGATGAGCGAGCGGCGATCCGGGCTGCGTTCGGCGGCGAGGCGGTCGAGCATGCGCTCTTCCACGCGGCCGACCAGCTCGCGGAACTCGGCGGCGAACCGGCCCGCCATGCCCGCCGGCGTGCGATCGGGCGGAAAGGTCATGCCCCAGACCTGCGCGCGGCCGGCGGTGTCGAGATCGTCATGGAACTCGGTGAAGCCGGCGATCAGGTCGGCCTTGGTGAACAGCGCGTAGACCGGCACGGTGACGCCGAGGCGGGTGTTGATCTCCTTGATCCGCGCGCGGATGGCGCGCGCATGGGCGGCGCGGGCCGCGGCGTCGGCCTGGGCGATGTCGGACAGGGCGATGGCGACGATCACGCCGTTCAGCGGCTGGCGCGGCCGGGTGCGGCGCAGCAGGTCGAGGAAGCCGTGCCAGCCGGCCTGGTCGACCGACGCCGAGGAATCCTGCGTCGTGTAGCGGCCGGCGGTGTCGATCATCACCGCCTGGTCGGTGAACCACCAGTCGCAATAGCGGGTGCCGCCGACACCGGCGACCGCCCCCTGGCCGAGCTCGGCGGCGAGCGGAAAGTTCAGGCCGGCATTGAGCAGCGCGGTGGTCTTGCCGGCGCCGGGCGGGCCGATGATGACGTACCAGGGCTGTTCGTAGAGAAAGCCGCGCCGGCCGCGCGCCCGGGCGAGGATGCCGAGCGCCTTCTTCATCTTGTCCGCCAGCGCGGCGACTTCCTCCGCCCGCATGCCGGCCTCGGGGTCGGCCTGGGTCTCGGTGATCGCCTCTTCGACGGCGGCCGCCTTCTTGCGGGCGCGGCGATCGAGCCAGAGATTGGCCGCAAGCCAGATCACGAACACCAGGACAGCGATCGCCGCGCGCGGCAGGACGCCGGCGAGCACGGCGAGGAAGGGGCCGAAGAACCAGACCAGGGCCGCGATGATCGCGGCGCCGACGCCGCTCAGCAGCCAGCGGACCAGCCGTGCGCTCATTGGGTTTCACTCCGGATCAGCACGATTTCGATCCGCCGGTTCAGGGCGCGCCCCTGCGGCGTCGCGTTGGTCGCGATCGGGTCGGCGGCGCCGCGCCCCTCCGCGGTGATGCGGCTCTGATCGCCGATCGCGCGGTCGAGCACGGCGGCCGCCGCCTTCGCGCGGTCCTCCGAGAGGACCAGGTTGTTGGGGAAGCGCAGCGTGTGGATCGGCTGGCTGTCGGTATAGCCGATCACCTGCACCTTGCCCTTCTCGCGCGCCAGCGCCTGGCCGATCTTGGAAATCAGCGGCAGCGCGGTGCTCTCGACCGTCGCGCTGCCGGAGGCGAACAGGCCGGTGTTGTTGATGCGGACGACCGGCGCGTTGACGGTGCCGAGCACGGCGACCTCGCCCTTGGTGATTTCGGGTT